>NZ_JBIVNJ010000003.1:0-82347 GCF_044753585.1 Streptomyces sp. NPDC088354
TACAACATGCAGGACACCAAGGAGTCGGTCATCGACGTGTACGGCTCGACGGTGATCCCCGCCGTCAGCGGCTGACCCGGACAAGCCGCGACCCGGGCCCCCCCCCCCCCCCCCCCCCCCCCCCCCCCCCCCCCCCCCCCCCGCCGGGGGGGGCCCGGGGGGGGCGGGCCCCCCCCCGGCGCCCCCCCCCCCCCCCGCCTCAGGCCGTCTGGGCGCTGCGCAACGCCGCGTACGAGCCGCCGGAGCGCAGCAGCTGGTCGTGCGTCCCGGTCTCGGTGATCCGGCCGTCCTCCATGACGACGATCCGGTCGGCGTTCCTGATCGTGGACAGCCGGTGCGCGACGACGAAGACCGTCCGGTTGCGCACCAGCCGCTCCAGGGCCTGCTGCACCAGCGCCTCGGAGCGCGAGTCGAGGGCCGAGGTCGCCTCGTCGAGCACGAGGACGCGCGGGTCGCGGATCAGGGCGCGGGCGATCGCCAGCCGTTGCTTCTGCCCGCCCGAGAGGCGGGCGCCGCGCTCGCCGACGACCGTGTCGAGGCCGGCCGGCAGGCGTTCCACGAACTCCATGGCGTTGGCGGCGCGCAGCGCCTCCCGTACGGTCTCCTCGGCCACGCCCGGCATGCCGTAGGCGACGTTGTCGCGGATGGTGCCCTCGAAGAGGATCGACTCCTGGGGGACGACGGACACGAAGCGGCGGTAGCTGCGCAGGTCCAGGCTCTCCATGTCGGCCCCGTCGAGCAGGATGCGGCCCTCGGTGGGCCGCAGGAAGCCGATCACCAGGTTGAGCACGGTCGACTTGCCCGCGCCCGAGGCGCCCACCAGCGCGATGGTCTCCCCCGGCCGGACGGAGAGCGTGAAGTCCCGCACGGAGTGCCGTCCAGCGTCCTCGTAGACGTGCCCGACGCCCTGGAAGTCGATCCGGCCGCGGACCGCGTCCACCGCGGTCTTGCCCGCGTTCTGCTCCAGGTCGGGCGCCTGCAGCACCTCGCCGGCCGAACGCACCGACTCCAGGCCCTTGCTGACCACCGGGGTGAGGCTGAGCAGGGTGGTCACGGCGGCCGTGAGCGACGAGAAGTACGTGGTGAGCATGACGACGTCGCCGGGGGTCACCCCGAGCCAGCCGTAGTACGCGGCCAGGGCGGAGCCGAGCAGGCAGCAGGTGCCCAGGACGTTGAGGATGATCCAGGCGAGCGAGCCGAAGCGGCCGTTGAGCCGGTCCAGGCGCAGTCCGGCCGTGAGCACCTGGCTGAGCGTGCCGTCGACGCGGCGCAGCGCCGTGGACTCCAGCCCGTGCGCGCGGGTGATGGGGATCAGTGTCGTCATCTCCGTGACCCGGGACGACAGTTGCTCGACCTCCTGGCGGAACGACTCGTTGGACTCGCGCAGCCGGCCGCGCAGCCACATCACCAGGGCGGAGGTCGCGGGCACCACGACCAGGAAGACCGGCAGGAAGGACGGGGTCTGCACGGCGATGACCACGAGCGCCCCGCTGAGGGTGGCGAGGGCCGACAGGCCCATGTCGCCGGTCTGCTGCACGGCCTGCTCGATCGCCTCGACGTCCCGGATCACCTTGGTCTGCAGGACCGCGGAGTTGACCCGGGAGTGGTAGCCGATGGACAGCTGCTGCATCCGCTGGCACAGCGCCGAGCGCAGCCGCATGCCGGTGCGCCGCGCGCTGCCGTACCAGCAGCGCACGTAGAGCAGGTGGAAGGGGTAGTTGAGCAGGAGCATCAGCAGCAGGACCGCGGTGCCGAGCATCATGCCGGACAGCGGTCGGTGCTGCACGATGACGTCGATGACCTGGGCCGTGACCAGCGGGGTCAGCCAGATGGGCGTGTGCTTGACCATGAAGGCCAGCACCGCCACGGTCAATCGCCCGCGGTCGTGGCGGAAGAGGTAGGCGAGGGTGCGGATCGGGTGCTCACCGCGGTAGCGGTGGTCGAGCGGGCCGTGCGGCGAGGCCATGCGGGGACTCCGGGAGCACGTGGGTGCGAGGGGATGAGACGGCGCTGGCTCATCGTCGGGTCAAGGCGGGATCTTAGGGTGCGCGCGCTGCCACGGTCAGGTGCGGAGCGGCGGCTGTCCGGTCCCGGTCGACTGGAGACGTGCTTCGGGGGAAGCCGGTGGAGGACAGGGCGCGACGTGGCGCCCGCAAACCCCTGGGGAGTCAGCCATGTTGGCCATCATCGCGACGGTCGTCTTCGTGATCGCCTTCATCATCAACGCCACCGGCACGCACACCGACGCGGTGTTCACGCCGACCAGCCTGCTCCTGGTCGGGCTGGCGCTGGTCGCCGCGCACCTCGGCGGACTGGGCACCAGTGCCCGCTGGTCCGGCTACCGCGGCCGGCGGCGCTGAGACCGCGGGACCGCGAAGGACCGGAGGGGAGGCAGCGATGACCGAGCGCCCCGAGGAGTCCGCGCCGGAGGAGCACGGCCCGCACCGGCCGGGCTTCTCCAGCCCCGGCTTCTCCACGTCCACCGGCGGGGAGGACGGCGGCCGTGTGCCGCCGGCCCCGCCGGTCCCGGAGTACGAGGTCCCGGAGCCCGAACTGCCGGACGCGGACGGCCCCGGGCACACGTCGCCCGCGTTCGAGTCCCCGGGCTTCGAGTCGCCCGGCTTCTCGAGCCCCGACTTCAGCAGTCCGGGCCCGATGGGCGACGAGGGACGGGACGCGGACCACGACGGCACCGCCGACACCACGAACGAAGGGGACGACAGCCCCTCAGGCAGGGGGCTTTGACGCCTGGTCCGCCATCTTGGCCCGGCTCTCGGCGATGAGCCGCTGCGCGTCCCGCTCGATCTCGACGGGGTCCAGCCCGAGCGCCCGTCCTATGTGCGTCGACCAGACCTCCGAGCGCACATTGGTCTCGAAGTCCAGGTCCGCCCGGATGGTGTCGCGCGCCGCCTGCCGGTTCTGGCTCACCATGACGAACGTCGACAGGAAGATCGCCTCCAGGCTGACGACCATCGTCAGCAGCCCGAAGGGGAACGGGTCGAAGACCGCGGCCCGGCCGAGGAGTCCCTCGTTGGCCAGGATCCAGCCCGTGAACCAGACCACGTGGACGTAGACGAAGCCCATCGACCCGGCGAAACGGGTGATCACGTCGGCCACGCGGTCCTGGAGACCGCGACCGCGGGCGAAGAGGTCCTGCTCGTGCGGCAGGGCGGTGATCACATGCGGCGGTGCGCCGTCGCGGTGGGACGTCATGGTCACATCCTGCCCGGCGCCGGTCGCCGGGAGGTCACCGGGTGAGGAACCGGGAAGAAGCGCGCCCCCCGGTGCGTTGACATGGCCGGATCGGGTGGATCCGGTGGATCCGCCGCCACCACGACGAACGGAAGGAGTCACCGTGAAGGTACGTGCTTCACTGCGCTCCCTGAAGAAGGCGCCGGGCTCGCAGATCGTCCGCCGCCGCGGGCGTGTGTTCGTGATCAACAAGAGGGACCCGCGGTTCAAGGCCCGCCAGGGCTGAGCCGCCGCTCCGGGAACGGGCGCCGTGGGCCGCCGCAGGGCGGCACGGCGCCCGTCCGCGCGTCCGGGCCGGTTCGGGGCAGGCTGCCGCGGGTCACGTCACGGGGGTTCGCGCGCGCAGCAGGAGCAGGACGACGTCGTCGGTGCCCCCGCGCCGTCCGGCGGTGTGCGCGAGCAGGCCGTCGGCCACGTCCTCCAGGGGCAGGTGCCCGGTGAGCGCGAGGTGCTCGGCGAGGTCGGCGAGCGCGTCGTCCATGTCCGTGCCCGGTGTCTCGACCAGGCCGTCGGTGTACAGGGCGATCACCGAGCCCGGCGGGAAGGGGACCTCGGTGGAGGGGTAGCACGCGTCCCTCTCCACTCCCAGCAGCGGGCCACCGGCGACATCGAGCACCCTGACACCTCCGTCCGGTTCGCGCAGCAGCGGGTGCGGATGCCCGGCGCGGGCGACGAGGGCGCACTGCCGCGGCAGGTCCAGGTGCAGGTGGACGCAGCTGGCGAACAGCCCGGCGTCCAGGTCGACCAGCAGCCGGTTGGTGGACTCCATGACCTGCCCGGGCGACTGCCCGGCCGCGCTGTACGCGCGCACCGCGGTGCGCACCTGGCCCATCAGGCCGGCCGCCCTGACGTTGTGGCCCTCGACGTCGCCCACGACCGCGGCCACCCGGTCACCGGCGCCGGCCATGTCGTAGAAGTCGCCTCCGATGTCCATGCCCTCGGTGCCCGGCAGGTAGCGGGCGGCGACCTCCAGGCCGCGCGGCGACGGGAGGGTGTGCGGCAGCAGGGCCGCCTGCAGTCCGTGCGCGAGGCGGTGCTTGATGTCGTACAGCCGCGCGCGCTCCGCCGCCTGCGCGATCAGGCCCCCGAGGGCGGTCAGTACGGCGCGCTCGTCGGCGGAGAAGGCGTGCGGCTCGGGGTAGCCCAGCACGCAGGTACCCACCGCCCGCCCCGAGGCGATCAGCGGCAGGAACGCCCATGAGGCCATGCCGTCGCTGACGGCCGGCCGGTCGGGGTAGAGCTGCGTGAGACGTTCCGGGGACTCCACGAAGGACGGCGCCCCGCGCACCAGCACCTGCACGCTCGCGGTGGGCGCGGTCAGCGGCAGCCCCTCGAAGTGGTCGAGCATCCGCGGGTCCGGGTAGCCGCGGTGCCCCAGCACGCGCATCCGTCCGCCCTCCGAGGCCAGCAGGGCGACCGTGCGGCCGCCGATGGCGGGCACGATCTCGCCGGCCAGCAGGTCCACGACGTCCTGCACCCCGGCCGCCTCGGTCATGGCGACGGCCAGGTTCAGCAGGTGGGAGATGGTCACCAGCCGTCCCGGGCCGCCCGCCCCGGGGTCGCCGGGGTCTTCCTGGCCCCCCTCGCCGCCGGGGTCGCCGGGGCCGCCGGACGAGGTGGTCGGGGCGGGCGTGATCCGCGCGGTCACGCCGTCGGTGCCGGGGTGGAGGGAGAAGCCGAGCCAGTCGTTCGGCGGGCGCAGCGCCACGAACGACATGGGCCGCTGGCTGATCAGCGCCCCGCGGAAGCGGTCCTCGTACGCCGGGTCGTTGAGCCAGGGCATCGCGGTCCACAGCTGGGCGCCGATCAGCGCCTTGACGGGGGCCCCGAGGAGCCTGGCCGCGGCGGCGTTGGCGAAGGTGACACGGCCGTGCAGGTCGAGCGCGCAGAGCCCCTCCGGAAGCCGGCCGACCATGTGCTCGGCCTGTACGAGGGGCGTCGCGGCGGTCCGCGGTGCGGCCTCGCCGGCGTCCAGGGTGCCGGGCTCGCGGCGCACCGGGCGGCCGGCCCCGGCCTCGCGCTCCAGGCGCAGGGCCAGCCGCCGGCAGGCGGAGGACAGCAGGTCGCGTTCGAGGTCACCGAGCTCCGGCGGATGCGCGGCGGCCAGGATGACGAAGATCCCGCCGTAGGGTGTCTCGTCGGTGGCGACCGGCATGGCCGCCATGGTGTACGGGTAGGGCAGCACCAGCGCGATCCGCGGGTAGACGCGCGCCATCTCGTTCTCGCTGCCGATCCAGACCAGGCGGCGTTCGCGCAGCGCGTCGGCCACGGGCAGCCGCGAGGCGAGCCCGATGCGCTCCCACGGTGCGGCGAAGGCACGCGGCAGTCCCGCGGTGACGGCCATCTCCAGGACCGGTTCGTCGGGTGCGAGCAGGTAGACGGCGCCGGCGTGGGCGTGGACGTCGTCCATCATCGAGGCCAGGGCGAGGGAGAGCAGCGCGCCCCCGGCCGTCCCCCCGTCGGCCGGGTACGGCAGGCCGGGAGGCGTCCCGTCGGGCACGGGGACCACCTCCTCCGGCTCTTTCGGTCCAGCCTGCATCCGGGCGGCGCTCCGCGCATGCGGGAGGCGGTCCCACCTGCGCGGACCCCGGCGTCCCCGGCCCTGCGGCCGCTCCGGCGCGGTGCCAACTCCCTTGCGGTGTCGCACAGATGGAGTACCGCGTTTTTGTTCCATCCTCTTGGCGTTCGAACGGAGCGATGCTTCAATGTGGCGCTGTTAGGAAGGTTTCCTAACTTCTGACCCCCCGGAGACCCCCGTGCAGCTCCCCCCACACCGTCATGCACGCACCCTCAGCGGCAAGCGCGTGGCGCTCGGCGCGACCGCCGTCCTCTCGGCCGGCGTGCTCGCCGTGGGCGTCGGCTCGCTCGCGTCCGCCGCTCCCGCCCCGGCCGCCGCCGCGACCGCCCACGCCGCCACGGCGGCCAGGGCCACGGCGACCGGCCTCGACGACCCGCACGAGAAGGACATCGCGATGCAGCTGGTGTCCAGCGCCGAGAACTCCTCGCTGGACTGGAAGGCCCAGTACAAGTACATCGAGGACATCGGCGACGGCCGCGGCTACACCGCGGGCATCATCGGCTTCTGCTCCGGCACCGGTGACATGCTCGACCTCGTCGAGCTCTACACCGACCGCAAGCCGGACAACGTCCTCGCCCGCTACCTCCCGGCGCTGCGCGCCGTCAACGGCACCGACTCGCACAGCGGCCTCGGCTCCGGCTTCGTGAGCGCCTGGCGCACGGCCGCCGCCGACACCGCCTTCCAGCAGGCCCAGAACGACGAGCGCGACCGGGTGTACTTCAACCCCTCGGTCCAGCAGGCCAAGGCCGACGGGCTGCGCGCCCTCGGCCAGTTCGCGTACTACGACGCGATAGTCATGCACGGCCCCGGCGACGACAAGGTCAGCTTCGGCGGCATCCGCAAGACGGCCCTGTCCAAGGCCAAGAGCCCGGCACAGGGCGGCGACGAGAAGGCGTACATCAACGCCTTCCTCGACGCCCGCAAGGCGGCCATGAAGACCGAGGAGGCGCACAGCGACACCTCCCGGGTCGACACCGAGCAGCGGGTCTTCCTCAACAACGGCAACTTCGACCTCACCCCTCCGCTGAAGTGGAAGGTCTACGGGGACAGCTACACCATCAACCAGTGACCCGACCGCACCACAGGACCGGGCCGGCCCCCCGTGCGAGGAGGCCGGCCCGGTCCGCGCCGGCGCCCGTGGCGGCGCCGGCGGACTCGCCGGTCAGCCGACGCAGACGCCCTGGACCGCGAGCCGCTCGTACAGGTGCGGGTGGGCCACCGTGCCGTCCGGGTAGCGCTCGGCGGCGCCGGCGAACTCGGGGCTGGTGAGCGCCGCGTGCAGGTGCCCGGCGGACTCCCAGACGGCGATGTTCATCAGTGCCCGGCTGCTTCCGACGCCCTTGTGCATCTGGGCGGAGATGAAGCCGGGCTGGCGCTTGAAGTACACGGAGTCCTGCGTCCAGGCGGCCAGCACCTCCGCCACCTTGCCGTCCGGCGCCACGATGGTGTTGACCAGGACCACCGGGCCGGTCTCCTCCAGCAGCTGCTTGGGATACGGGGACGTCTCGTCGACGTCGGCGAGCTCAATCACGTCGGTTCCTGTCGTTCGGGAGCGGTGGGGGGTCGAGCGTCACGGGGAGTTCCGCGAGGCCGCGGAACGCGGGGAAGGGGACCGTGAGCCAGCGCGCCCGCCCGGGCGGCGTGCCGGGCGCCACGTGCGGGAAGCGGCCGAACAGCGTGGCCAGGGCGATCCGCGTCTCCAGCCGGGCCAGCGGTGCCCCGACGCAGTAATGCGGGCCGTGCCCGAACGCCACGTGGGAGCCGGCGTCCCCGCGCGTGACGGCGAAGCGGTCGGGGTCCTCGAAGGCCGCGGGGTCACGGTTCGCCGAGGCGATGGCGATCTGCACCAGCGCCCCCTTGGGGATGAGCGTGTCGCGGATCTGCACGTCCTCCGCGGCGTAGCGGAACGTGGCGTTCTCCACCGAGCCCTCGAAGCGCAGCACTTCCTCGACGGCACGCGGCCAGAGCTCCGGGTCGCGCGTGACCGCGGCCGCCTGGTCCGGGTGGGCCAGCAGGTGGTGGACGGCGTTGCCGATCAGGTAGGCCGTCGTCTTGTGCCCGGCGAAGAGCAGCACCCAGGCCGTGGAGATCAGTTCGTGGTCGGTCATGGCCCCGCCCTCGTCCTGGGCCCTGACCAGCGCGCTCATCATGTCGTCGCCGGGGTGCGCGCGCTTGCGTGCGACAAGCTCCACCAGGTAGTCGCGCAGCGCCCCCTCGGCCGCCTCCAGCGCCCGCCGGGCCTCGGGGCCGAAGCCGGTCTGCGCGACGGTCGCCGACCAGTGCCGGGCCTGCTCGCGCTCGGACTCCGGTACCCCGAGGAGTTCGCAGATCACATTGAGCGGCAGCGGGAAGGCGAACCGCGGCAGCAGGTCGACGGGCTCTCGCGTCGGGCACCGGTCCAGCAGTTCGTCGGCCACGCGCTGGATGCGGGGGCGCAGTGCCTCCACGCGGCGCGGGGTGAAGGCGCTGTTGACGATCCGGCGCAGCCGGGTGTGCTTGGGAGGGTCCGAGAAGAGCATGTTGTCGTCGAGCGCGACGGAGGAGTCCCCGAAGATGCGCTGGTAGGCGTCCATCGCGCCGTACATGTCCTTGCTCAGCCGTGGGTCCGCCAGCGCCGCGCGGGCGTCGTCGTACCGCGTGATCAGGTACGTCTCCACACCGTGCGGGGGGCGCATCGGGCACACCGGTGCCGCCTGCCGCAGCGCCGCGTAGACCGGGTGCGGGTCCACCCGGAACTCCGCTCTCCCCTCCGCGACGGCGGCGGCCGCGTCGCCGGGGGTGGATGCGTGTGTCATGGCTCGTCCTGACATTCGGGCTGCCGTCGGTCACTGCAGCGGGGAGCGTGCGGCACGGTCACATCCGCGCATCCTGTGGGGCACACCGGAGATCAGTGGACGATTCACCGGAAAAGCCGTCTTCGGACATCGTAGGAAGACTCCCCGCGGTCCAAATCCGGAAGGGGGCAAATGGATGAAACGCGCGAGCGAACGAACACCGGCCCGGGCCCGAGACGGGTAGTGGCAGGGCCAGGTTGCGCCACGTGTGACCGCCTAGGGTGGAACGCATGAGCGGTTCGAACGACCTCGGCGCCTACCTGCGCGCCCGCCGCGGCCTGGTGAGCCCGCAGGACGCGGGCCTGCCGCCGACCGGGCGGCGGCGGGTGCCGGGGCTGCGGCGCGAGGAGGTCGCGCTGCTGGCCGGAATCTCCTCGGAGTACTACCTGCGACTGGAGCAGGGCCGCGACCAGCACCCCTCGCCGCAGGTCCTGGACGCGCTGGCGCGCGTGCTGATGCTCGACGCCGACGCCACGGGCTATCTGCACGGGCTCGCGCGGCCCCGGCGCCGCCGCGCCCCGGTGCGGCGGCCGGAACGCGTCGCCGAGGGCACCCGCCGGCTGGTGCTGGCGATGTCCACGCCCGCGTTCGTGCAGGGCCGCCACCTGGACGTCCTGGTGGCCAATCCGCTCGCCACCGCCCTGTCGCCGCACTACGTCAAGGGCGCCAACCTGCTGCGTTCCGCCTTCCTCGACCCGGCGGTACGGGCGATGTACCAGCAGGGCGAGTGGGAACGCACGATCGCCGGGACCGTCGCCTCCCTCCGGGCGCTCGCCGGTCCGGAGACGAACGACGCCCGGCTGACCGAGCTGGTGGGCGAACTGTCGGTGCGCAGTGAGGAGTTCCGCCGCCTGTGGGCCCGGCACGACGTGAAGCCGCGCACCAGTGGCACCAGCCGGCTCCTGCATCCGCAGGTGGGACCGCTGGAACTCGACTACGAGAAGCTGGCGGTCACCGGCGCCGACGGGCAGTTGCTGGTCGTCTACCACGCCGCGCCCGGCAGCGCGGCGGAGCAGAGCCTCCAATTGCTGCGCCATCTCGTCCCGTCCGACGCCACACCGGACTCCTCCGACTCCTCCGTCACCTCCGCATCGGCGCAGGGCACTTCGGAAAAGGCCCTACCCAGGGATGGATGAAAGTTGTACGGTCCACGGGGCTACGTGTCGCCAGGAAGGAATGTCATGGCCCCATCAGCATTAACGTCCGTCCCCGCCGTGCTCAGCCGCGCCCGCACCGTCGCACCGCCCGGCTGGAGCCGGTGGCTCGTACCGCCCGCGGCACTCTCGATCCACCTCGCGATCGGTCAGGCCTACGCCTGGAGCGTGTTCAAGCCGCCGCTGGAGGGCTCCCTCCACCTCAGCGGCACCCAGTCGGCACTGCCCTTCCAGTTGGCGATCGTCATGCTGGGGCTCTCCGCGGCCTTCGGCGGCACCCTCGTGGAGCGCAACGGCCCGCGCTGGGCCATGTGCGTGTCCGCGCTCTGCTTCTCCTCCGGCTTCCTCATCTCCGCGCTCGGCGCCGCGACCGGCCAGTACTGGCTGATCGTGCTCGGGTACGGCTTCGTGGGCGGGATCGGACTCGGCATCGGCTACATATCCCCGGTCTCCACCCTCATCAAGTGGTTCCCCGACCGCCCCGGGCTGGCCACCGGCATCGCCATCATGGGCTTCGGCGGCGGCGCCCTCATCGCCTCGCCCTGGTCGACCCAGATGCTGTCGTCCTTCGGCGCCGACACCTCGGGGATCGCCCAGACCTTCCTGGTGATGGGCCTGGTCTACGCGGTCTTCATGACCTTCGGCGTGCTGCTGGTGCGGGTACCGGCCGAGGACTGGAGGCCGGCCGGGTGGACGCCCGCCGCGGACGCGGTGCGCCCCCTGGTCACGACCGCCCAGGTGTCGGCCCGCACGGCGCTGCGCACCCCGCAGTTCTGGTGCCTGTGGGTCGTGCTCTGCATGAACGTGACGGCGGGCATCGGCATCCTCGAGAAGGCCGCGCCGATGATCACCGACTTCTTCGCGGACACCTCGACGCCGGTCGCGGCCACGGCCGCCGCGGGCTTCGTCGGCGTCCTGTCGCTCGGCAACATGCTCGGCCGGATCACCTGGTCGGCCACCTCCGACCTGGTCGGGCGCAAGAACATCTACCGCGTGTACCTCGGCGTGGGCGCCCTGCTCTATCTGCTGATCGCGCTCGTGGGCGACTCCTCGAAGCCACTGTTCATCCTGGCCGCCGCCGTCATCCTGTCCTTCTACGGCGGCGGATTCGCCACCATCCCGGCGTACTTGAAGGACCTGTTCGGCACCTACCAGGTCGGCGCCATCCACGGGCGGCTGCTGACCGCGTGGTCCACCGCCGGCGTGCTCGGGCCGCTGATCGTGAACGCGATCGCCGACCACGAGAAGTCGGCCGGGCGCACCGGCCCGGACCTCTACACCACGTCCTTCGTCATCATGATGGCACTGCTGGTCGTCGGCTTCGTCGCCAACGAACTGGTACGGCCCGTCAACTCCCGTCACCACGACGGCCCCTCGGCCGGATCCGCCGTCGAGGCGCCCGGCCCCGAGTCGGAAGGAGCCGTCCGATGACCGAACCGTCCACGCCGCCCGCACCGGCCGCGACCGCACCGATCACCGGCGGGACGCCGGACCGCCGCCCCCTGATGGCGCTCGCCTGGCTGTGGGTGGGCGCCCCCTTCGCCTACGGCGTGTACGAACTGGCCCTCAAGCTCAAGCAGTTGTTCGGCAGCTGAACCGCAGCGGCCGGCCGTGGTCGGTGCGGAATCCCCACCCCTTCCGCCGGGGCCGGGCGGGCCCGCGGGCGCACTCGTCCGCTCGCGGGCATGCCCGCCTCCCGCACCGCCGGGACCGCGCTGGTCACGGCCGTACCGCCGGCCCTCGCGGCCGCCGGCCTCCTGGTGCACCCGTACACACCGACCGCCGCGACGGCGCACGACTGGGCCCTACCGCACGTGCGGCTGCCGCCGTTGTTCCCCTCCTGCCGCCCGGCCCGGTCGTGCCGCGGCGGGGCCACCATCGGCGTGGCGCCGCGGGCCCGGCCGCCTCGCCGGCCCCGGTGGGGGCGAACGGCTACGCGGTCCCGTCCACCGGCCCGGACGCGGTCGCCGGCATCGCGGGGGAACCGCGCGGGAGCGGAGCGTGCCCGGCCAGGAGGCCCTGCCGAAGCGCCTGTTCGCCACCGCTGCCGCCCTCGGCCGGGCGGGTGTCCGGACGCTCGCCGGGGCCGTGCTCGCGACGGGGGCGGCGCTGCTGCCGCGCGGAGGCGTCCGGGACGGACTGCGGGCCGTGCCCGCGACGGCCGTCCTGCTCGCCGCGTGCCGGCCCTTCAAGGGCAGCCACATCTTCTGGCCGCGTGGGGTGTTCACGATGCCGGCCTTCGCCGCCGGTTCCGCCCTGACGCTGTGGCCGGGCCGGCCCACGCCCGCGGACGGACCGTGATCCCGCGGGCGACGCGGCGAAGGGCCCTGGCCCTGTCGTCAGCCGCCCGCACGCCCCGCGGCGCTCCTCCGGCCCGCGGCTCCTCCAACCCCGCGGCCCGGGGAATTGCCGAACCGTCCGGGCAGCTCGACCGCGCCGATCCAGAGGACCAATTTCCGCCGTGCGCCGCACCGCACTTGAGGGCGCCTCCCGGCGGTGGCCGGCCGACGCGATGGGACGGCCGGGGCCGAGGCGCGGTCCGGCCGCAGACCCCGGCTGCGCTCCGCGGAACCCGGGTGCGCGTCCCGGCCGGTCGGCCTCGCCTCGGCGGCTTCACCACCACCTCCGGGCCGGTGACCTGACGGGCACTAAGCGGCCGCCGAGCGGGGTAACCGGATTCCGTAGCACCGCGCGCGCTCGCGCCGTCGAGCGCCGGACACGGAGGAAGCGAACCATGCCCCACAGCCCCCGGACGAGCACCGGCACCGACCGCGACACGCTCGGCATCATCGGTCTGATATGCGCCGTCGCCGGCTTCTTCGTGCTCGGCATCCTGCTCGGCCCGGCCGCCGTGGTCTGCGGCTGGCTCGCCATGGGCCGCACCTGGCGGGGCGCCAAGCCGCTGCTGCCGCTGATCGCCGTGGTCCTGGGAGCGATCGACACCCTCGTCGCCCTGCTCTGGATGACCGGCCCGCACTGGAGCGGCGGCGGGGGCATCCTCTGACCGGTGCCCGACCGCCGTTGCGGGGGCACGAGAATGGACGTCCCGTCCCCGGTCCCCCAGGAGCCCGCGTGCCCGCCTCCGCCGTTCCGCCACCGCGCAGGGCGGCGGCCCTCCTGACCGCGCTGGCGCTGGCCGCCGCGGCCGCCGGATGCGGCACCGTCCCACGCCCCTCCCGGGGCGCCCCGGTGACCCCGCCGGCGGCCGGCGCGCGTTTCGACTACCAGATCGGCGGCGGCTACCCGCCCGCGAAGGGCGTCCGCGTGGTCTCCCGCGACCGCACCGACCGGCCCGCCCCGGGGGTCTACTCCGTCTGCTACGTCAACGCCTTCCAGGCCCAGCCCGACGCGGCGCCGTGGTGGCAGCGGCACCACCCCGACCTGCTCCTGCGCGACCGGCACGGTGCCCCGGTCGTCGACGAGGACTGGCACGAGGTCCTGCTCGACGTCTCGACGGCCGCCCGGCGCACCGCGCTGGCCGCGGTCGTTGGCCGCTGGATCGACGACTGCGCCGAGCGCGGTTTCCAGGCCGTCGAACCGGACAACCTCGACTCCTTCGAGCGCTCCCGAGGTCTGCTGACCGCCGCTCAGAACGCCGCGTACGCCCGGCTCCTGGTGACACGGGCGCACGCGGCGGGACTGGCCGTCGCGCAGAAGAACACCGCCGAGCTGCTCCCCCGGCACACGGCCATCGGCTTCGACTTCGCCGTGGCCGAGGAGTGCGGGGAGTTCGACGAGTGCGGCGACTACGCCGCCGCCTACGCGGACCGCGTCCTGGTCGTCGCCTACACCGCGGCCGACTTCGGCCGGACGTGCCGCCGCTGGGGCGGCCGTCTCTCGGTGGTGCTGCGGGACCGGGACGTCATGCCCGCCGGGGAGCGCGGGCACGTCTTCCGCACCTGCTGAGCGGCGGCGGCCACCTCACCCCCCGGACACCGCGTACCAGCGGCCCTCGCGCTGGTGCACGAGTTCCGCGGCGACCAGGGTGTCGATGTGGCGCACGATGGTGGCCGGCTGGTACCCGACGCTGGCGCTCAGGTCGTCGATGGTCGTGCCGTCACCGCCCGCGGCACGCAGCTGCTCCAGGGTCTTGAGCGCGGTACGGGGCAGGGCGGGTTCCGGCTGGCGCTCCGGGCTCTGCTCCGACCGCGGCGCGGGGGCCGCGGGCGCGGGGGCCGCCGCCGGCGCCGGAACGGCGGCGGGTGCCGCCGCCGCGGGGGCGGCAGGTGAGGCCGGGCGGGAGGCGGGCCGTCCGGCGACCGGGGCGGCGGCCGCGACAGGGCGGGGGGTCCGGTTGACCGTGCGGTGCTTGCGGCCCTTTTGGTGACGTCGGGTGCTCATCTCACGCTCCTCCTTGGCTGCGATCTTGCAGGGCCAACGGGCGAACGCGGTTTCGGTCACGCGGATACGTGCATGCGGGGGACACCGCCCCGGGGAATGCGCTCCCGTTCCGCGAGGTTGCACGACGAGAGCCGAACGAAAAGGGGAGCCTCATGGCGTCCACCCACAGCACCCAGGGCCACACCGTCAAGGCGGTGCCCGGTACGCAGCACGTGCGGGTCGAGATCGACGGGCAGGTGGTGGCCGACACCCGGCGCCCGCTCCTCGTCCACGAGACGGGCCTGCCGGTCCGCTACTACATTCCGCCGGAGGACGTCGACCTGACGCTGTTCCGGCCGACCGACACCCACACCACCTGCCCGTTCAAGGGCCTGGCCTCGTACTGGTCGTACGGCGACCACACCGACGTGGCCTGGGCCTACCCGGAGCCGATCGGCACGGTGCCCGAGATCAAGGACCACCTGTCGTTCTACGACACGATCGCCGAGATCAAGGTCACGGACGGCGCCTGACCGGCCGCCCCCCGTGAGCCCGCGGCCGTCGCGGTGCGTCAGGCGCCGTGACGTACGGTGAAGCCTCGCCCCACCAGGCACGAGTGTTCGTTTTGGGGCGCGCCGCGGGCCGTCGGGAGCAATGATGGTCACATGGCGAATCCGACCATCCTCACCGTCGACGACGATCCGGCAGTCTCCCGGGCGGTGGCCCGCGACATTCGCCGCCGGTACGGGGACCGGTACCGGGTGGTGCGCGCGACCTCCGGCGACGAGGCCCTGAGCGCGCTGCGCGAGATCAAGCTGCGGGGCGAGCAGCTGGCCGTGATGCTGGCGGACTACCGCATGCCGCAGATGAACGGCGTCGAGTTCCTCGAGGCCGCGATGGACCTGTTCCCCCTGGCCCGGCGCGTGCTGCTGACCGCCTACGCGGACACCGCGGCCGCCATCGACGCGATCAACATCATCGATCTGGACCACTACTTGCTCAAGCCGTGGAGTCCGCCGGAGGAGAACCTCTATCCGGTGATCGACACCCTGCTCGAATCGTGGCTGTCCACCCCCGACCCGACCGCCAGCGAGACCCGGGTCGTCGGGCACCGCTGGTCAGCCCCCTCGTTCAAGGTGCGCGACTTCCTCACCCGCAACCTGGTGCCCTACCGCTGGCTGCCCTCGGAGGACCCGGAGGCCGTCCAGCTGCTGACCGCCGCGGGGCTCACCCCTGACGACGTGCCGCTGGTGGTCACCGACGACGGCTCGACGCTGGTCCGGCCGAGCGAGGCGGAGCTCGCCGCGCACGTCGGCCTCAGCACCAAGCCGTCCTCGGACTTCTACGACCTGGTGGTGGTCGGCGGCGGTCCTGCGGGCCTCGGTGCGGCCGTGTACGGCGCGTCCGAGGGCCTGCGCACGGTGCTGGTGGAGCGCAGGGCGACGGGCGGCCAGGCAGGCCAGAGCAGCCGGATCGAGAACTACCTGGGCTTCCCGGACGGTGTCTCCGGCGCGCAGCTGACCGACCGGGCCCGTCGGCAGGCGCTGAAGTTCGGCGCGGAGATCCTGAGCACCCGCGAGGTCACGGGCCTGGAGGCGGCGGGCGCGGGACGGGTGCTGTCCTTCGGGGACGGCTCCGCGATCACGGCGCACACCGTGGTGCTCGCCACCGGCGTGGCGTACCGCAGGCTGGACGCACCGGGCCTCGCCGAGTTCACCGGGGCGGGGGTGTTCTACGGCTCGGCCATGACCGAGGCCATGAACTGCGCCGGCCAGGACGTCTACATCGTGGGCGGCGCCAACTCGGCCGGGCAGGCGGCCGTGTACTTCTCGCGCAACGCGCGCCGGGTGCACCTGCTGATCCGCGGCGCCGACCTGGGACGGTCGATGTCGCGCTACCTGATCGACCAGATCGCCGCGATCGACACCATCGACGTGCATCCCTGCACCGAGGTGGTCGGCGGCAAGGGCGGCGACCACCTGGAGCAGCTGATGCTGCGCGACGCGAAGACGGGCGCCGTGGCGACCGTGGACGCGGAGTGGCTGTTCGTCTTCATCGGCGCGGAGCCGCGGACCGACTGGCTGGAGGGCGTCGTGGAACGCGACGCGCGCGGCTTCGTGCTGACCGGCCCGGATCTGCTGTCCGGCGGGCGGCGGCCGGCGCGCTGGCCGCTCCCCCGCGACCCGTACCACCTGGAGGCCAGCGTGCCCGGTGTCTTCGCGGCGGGCGACGTCCGCGCGGAGTCGGTCAAACGGGTGGCGTCGGCCGTGGGCGAGGGAGCGATGGCCGTATCGCTCGTGCACCGTTATCTGGAGGCGCAGTGACCACGTCGGACCGGCTCGCGCCGGAGCAGCTGAAGACCCTGTTCCTGTTCGAGTCGCTCGGGGACGAGCAACTGGACTGGCTGGCCGAGCAGGGCTGTGTGGAGCGGACGGCGGCCGGCGCCAACGTCTACTCCGAGGGCGAGCCGGCGACCTGCTTCTACATCCTGCTGAGCGGCACCGTGGCGATGACCAGGCTGCTCCACGGCGACGAGGTGGAGGTCAACCGCACGGACCAGCGCGGGGTGTACGCGGGCGCGACACAGGCGTACCTCGGGGACCGGGTGGAACAGGTCTACCCCAACTCGCTGCGGGCGATCACCGACTGCGAGTTCTTCGTGGTCCCGGCCGACGAGTTCGCCGGGGCGATGCACAGGTGGTTCCCGATGGCGGTGCATCTGCTGGAGGGGCTGTTCTTCGGCGTGCGCCAGCAGAACACGATCATGGGCGAGCGCGAGCGCCTGCTGGCACTGGGCTCGCTGTCCGCGGGCCTGACGCACGAGCTCAACAACCCGGCCGCGGCCGCGGTCCGCGCGACCTCCGCGCTCCGCGACCGGGTTGCCGGCATGCGGCACAAGCTCGCCCTGATCGCGGACGGCCGCCTCGACACCCGGCAGCTGCACGAACTGGTCGAGCTCCAGGACGCGGCGATCAAGCGCCTGGCGTCGGCACCGGAGCTGTCGGCCCTCCAGGCGTCGGACGCGGAGGACGAGCTGACGGACTGGCTGGAGGACCACGGCGTCAACGGTTCCTGGGAGATCGCCCCGACGCTGATCGCGGGCGGGGTGGACATCGAGTGGCTGGGCAGCGTGGCGGAGACGGTCGGCGAGGAGCGTCTGGAGGCGTCGGTGCGCTGGCTGGCCTACACCCTGGACACCGAACTGCTCATGGGTGAGATCGACGACGCCGTCACCCGGATCTCCGGGCTGGTCGGCGCCGCGAAGCAGTACTCGCAACTGGACCGCGCGCCGCAGCAGACCGTGGACGTGCACGCGCTGCTGGACGCCACGCTGACGATGCTCCACGCGAAGATCCCCGGCGGGGTGCGGGTGGTCAAGGAGTACGACCGCACGCTGCCGCAGATCCAGGCCTACGGCGCCGAGCTCAACCAGGTGTGGACCAATCTCATCGTCAACTCCCTGGACGCGATGGCCGGTTCCGGAACCCTCAGCATCCGCACCCACTGGGACGGGACGGACCGGCTGCTCGTCGAGATCGGCGACACGGGGCCCGGCATCCCCGACGAGATCCGGCCGCGGATCTTCGAGCCGTTCTTCACCACCAAACCGGTCGGCGAGGGCACCGGGCTCGGTCTCGACATCTCCTACCGCATCGTGGTCAACAAGCACCACGGGGACATCCGCGTCGAGTCCGCCCCGGGCGACACGCGTTTCACGGTGTGCCTGCCGGTCGCTCTGGGGAGCTCCGGACCGGGCGACGTCGCCGTCCGGATCTGAGCCGGCGGCCCGGGCCGTCAGCCGAGCGTCTTCCGCGGCTTCCCGAAGTGGGCGGGCAGCTGCTGGTCGGCGGCGGTCTTCAGGGACCGCAGGGCCAGCAGCAGCACGCCGATGTCGTCGATGAGGATCGGGTCGGGCAGCAGGTCCACCGGGCACACCAGGTAGACCACCGCGGCCCAGAAGGCCAGCTTGCCCGAGCGCGGGACGTCGGCACTGCGCAACAGGCTCCGGACCCGCGCCATCTTCACCACCAGCACCACGGCGACCGCGAGCATGGCCGCCACCGCCACCCCCGCAATGACCAGCACTGTCGTGGACCAATCACCCATGGCTGCCTCCCTCCTTCGATCGCGTCTTCCCCTGACGGGTGCGCAGAAACGGTACCGGACCCCCAGGCGGAAGGACGCCTCTTTGTGATCATGCCGCACCGGCTCCGGGCAGCCGCCGGGGCTCCGCCGTCTCCGCCGCGTTCATGTGGGCGGCGCTCTGCCGGCCGGGACTCCGGCGTCATGCGCGGACGCGTGGCGTCCCCTGCCGGATGAAGGCGGTCAGCCGGTCGTAGGCGGCGAGCAGTTCGGCGCGGGCGTACTCCTCCCGGACGGCGATGAGGGCTCCGTGGGCGGCGGAGTGGTCGACCGTGAAGCGGTCGTGCCAGCCGCCTCCCGAGGCGATGATCACGGGGATGTCGACACCGTCGAACTGGTCGGCGGTGATGTCGACGCGCAGGCCGTTCTTCTCGATCCACGCGTGGGAGGCACCGTTCTCCCAGGCACTGACGTACGTCCACACGCCGAGCCCGTTCTCGTGGAGGTACTCGCCGAGGAGGATCGAGGCGTCACCGCAGGAGCCGTAGGGGAAACGCTCCAGGGAGACCAGGCCGGGATCGGGGCAGTCGAGGATCGCCTGCCGGAGCCCGAGGGCGAGTGTGCGGAGTTCGGACACCCGCGGAGTGTAACCCGTGAAGATCATTTGTTCGAGAGGCCGGACCAGTCGCCTCCGGCGTGGGAGTGGGGGGCGGTGACGAGCCAACCGGTCCCGGAAGGGGCCCGGTCACTGGACCGGGAGTCAACTCGCCGGGGCCCGAACCGTCAAGAGTTCACGACAGGATCACTCCCGGGGCGGTCCGCCGACGCGGAAGACCCGCCTCGCGTTCAACAAGCGAAGGAAACGGACTCCTCGCAGGTCACTGACCGTTCGGGGTCCTGACAACTGTGAGCTTCCGTTGACCTGCCGGAAACAGTTCCTGCCGGACCACTTGACCGCGACTTCTCTCACGTCTTAACTCACGCCCTGAATTAAGTCGCGCGGCCGAGTCAGGAGTTCCGATGAGACCCCACATCCACGACGCCCACCGCAGACACTTAGGGCTGATAGCCCTGCTGTCCGTCCTGCTCGCCCTGATCGCCGTACCGGCCGGTCCGCTGACCAGGGCCCACGCCGCGGCCTGCGGCACCACCAACGTCGCCCAGGGCAAGACCGCCACCGCCTCCTCCACCGAGAACGCCGGCACGGCCGCGTCCAACGCGGTCGACGGAAACGCCGGCACCCGCTGGTCCAGCGCCTTCAGCGATCCCCAGTGGCTCCAGGTCGATCTCGGCAGTTCGCAGACCCTCTGCGACGTCGTGCTCACCTGGGAGGCCGCGTACGCCAGTGCGTACCAGATCCAGATCTCGGCCAACGGCACCGACTGGACGACCGTCGCCTCCACCACCACCGGCGCCGGGGGCACCGAGACCCGTGCCGTCAGCGGCACCGGCCGCTACGTGCGCATGAACGGCACGGCCCGGCACACCCAGTACGGCTACTCGCTCTGGGAGTTCGCCGTGCACACCACCGACACCGGCACGCAGATCCCCGGCGGCGGCGACCTCGGCTCGAACGTCCTGGTCTTCGACCCCTCGACGCCGAACATCCAGGCCAAGCTGGACCAGATCTTCCAGCAGCAGGAGTCGGCGCAGTTCGGCACCGGCCGCTACGCGCTGCTCTTCAAGCCGGGCACGTACAACAACATCAACGCCAACATCGGCTTCTACACCTCGATCGCCGGGCTCGGCCTCTCTCCCGACGACACGACGTTCAACGGCGACGTGACCGTGGACGCCGGCTGGTTCAACGGCAACGCCACCCAGAACTTCTGGCGCTCGGCCGAGAACCTCGCCCTCAACCCGGTGAACGGCACCGACCGCTGGGCGGTCGCCCAGGCCGCGCCCTTCCGCCGCATGCACGTCAAGGGCGGCCTGAACCTCGCGCCCAACGGCTACGGCTGGGCGAGCGGCGGCTACATCGCCGACAGCAAGATCGACGGCACGGTGGGCCCGTACTCGCAGCAGCAGTGGTACACCCGCGACAGCTCGGTCGGCGGCTGGACCAACGGCGTGTGGAACATGGTCTTCTCCGGCGTGCAGGGCGCTCCCGCCCAGAGCTTCCCCAACCCGCCGTACACCACGCTCGACACCACCCCCGTCTCCCGCGAGAAGCCCTTCCTCTACCTCGACGGCAGTGAGTACAAGGTCTTCGTCCCGGCCAAGCGCACCAACGCCCGCGGCACCACCTGGGGCAACGGCGCGCCGCAGGGTTCCTCGATCCCGCTGAGCCAGTTCTACGTGGTCAAGCCGGGCGCCACCGCCACGACGATCAACGCCGCACTCGCCCAGGGCCTCAACCTGCTCTTCACCCCAGGCATTTACCATGTCGACCAGACGATCAACGTCAACCGCGCCAACACCGTCGTGCTCGGACTCGGCCTCGCGACGATCATTCCCGACAACGGCGTCACCGCGATGAAGGTCGCCGACGTCGACGGGGTGAAGCTGGCCGGCTTCCTCATCGACGCGGGCCCGGTCAACTCCCCGGTCCTGCTGCAGGTCGGCCCGCAGGGCGCGGCCGCCGACCACGCCGCCAACCCGACCACCGTGCAGGACGTCTTCATCCGGATCGGCGGCGCCGGCCCGGGCAAGGCGACCACCAGCATGGAGGTCAACAGCGACGACACCATCATCGACCACACCTGGATCTGGCGCGCCGACCACGGCGCCGGGGTGGGCTGGGACACCAACGCGGCCGACTACGGGCTGCGGGTGAACGGCGACGACGTCCTGGCCACCGGTCTGTTCGTCGAGCACTTCAAGAAGTACGACGTCCAGTGGAGCGGCCAGAACGGCAGGACGATCTTCTACCAGAACGAGATCGCCTACGACGCCCCCAACCAGGCCTCGATCCAGAACGGCGCCACGAAGGGCTGGGCCGCCTACAAGGTGGACGACTCCGTCACGACCCACGAGGCGTGGGGCGTGGGCAGCTACTGCAACTTCACCACCGATCCGACGATCCGCATGGACCACGGCTTCGAGGTCCCGGTGAAGGCCGGGGTCAAGATGCACGACGTCCTGGTGGTCTCGCTGGGCGGCATGGGCCAGTACGACCACGTCATCAACAGCACCGGTGCCGCGACCTCGGGGACCTCGACCGTTCCGTCCAATGTGGTCTCGTTCCCCTGATGTGTCCCGGACGCGGGCCTGACCCACGTCCCCAGGACACCTGAGACCCACGGGGTGCCCCGCCCGCCGGCGGGGCACCCCGGCCGTCTCAGACGGCCGGCCGGTGCCGGGAGCTCAGAACCTCCCCCGCGGCGACCGCCGCCGCCATCGCCACCCCGGCCACCGGCACCGCCCAGGCACCGCAGAACGTGGCGGCCAGCACCAGCACGGCGCAGCCCGGCAGCACCGCGTGCTCGGCGAGGCCGCGCTTGGCCCGGCGGGAGTGGATGAGCCAGACCGTCAGCAGGAACAGCGCGGTCGGCACCGTCACGGCGGCCGCGGCGGCCGTCTGCGAGATGTGCGCCCTGTGCACCGTCTGCTCGACCACCACCTCGATCCCCGCGCCGATGGCCGCCGCCGAGCCGAAGACGAAGTAGTGGCCGTACCCCCACAGGAACGCCGGCACTCCGGCGGTCAGATGCCGGTGGACGGGGACGGCGAAGTAGATCCAGTACGCGGAGAAGACGATGAGCAGTCCCCCGATGGCGATGGGCAGCAGATCACCCAGCACGGAGGACTCGTCGACGGCGGACTGCACGGCCACTGTCGCGGCCGCCACCGACTCGCCGAGCACGATGATGGTGAACAGCCCGTAGCGTTCGGCGATGTGGTGGGCGTGCCACGTGGTCCGCTGCGCGTGCTCGGCGATGACCGGCACCGACAGGTCCGCGACGGCCATGGCCACGAAGCCCCAGGTGAACACCCCTCCGGGCACGAGCAGCAGTGCGATCCAGCCCGCCTCAACGACCACCAGCCCCACCGCGTAGCGCAGCGCCGCGGTCCGCGCCGCCGCGGTCACGTTGCGGGCCGCGCGCAGCCACTGGAAGGTCAGGGCGATCCGCATGATGACGTAGCCGGCGACGGCGACGGTGAAGTCGTTCTGGTCGAAGGCCCGGGGCACTCCGGCCGCCAGCACCAGGACGCCGATGATCTGGACGAACGTCGCGATGCGGTAAGGGACGTCGTCGGTGTCGTAGGCCGAGGCGAACCAGGTGAAGTTGACCCAGGCGAGCCAGATGGCGAAGAAGACGAAGCAGTACCCGGCGACCCCGTGCCCGAAGCGGCCCTCCGCGACGGCGTGCACGAGCCGGACCCCCGCCTGGGCCACGGCGACCACGAAGCACAGGTCGAACAGCAGCTCCAGCGGGGTGGAGACCCGGTGCACCTCCTGCGGGTCCCGCGGCGTCATCCGCACCAGGGGGCGGTAGTGCCGGCCCGGCGACACGCGATCGTGATCGGTCATCCGCGCATCCTAGGCCGGGCACGACGGTGCCCGCGCCCCGGTGGGGGCGCGGGCACCGTCGGGGGACAGCGTCAGCGGACGGAACCGTCCTGAAGCATTCCGGCGCGCAGTCGCGCGATGGTGCGCGAGAGCAGGCGGGAGACGTGCATCTGGGTGCAGCCCATGATCTCGCCGATCTGGGCCTGCGTCAGCTCCTCCACGTACCTCAGGTGGAGCAGTCGCCGGTCGCGCTCGCTGAGCTCGATCATCAGCGGGGCCAGCGAACGCAGATCCTCTATCAGTTCCATGCCCGGATCGGGTGCGCCGATGAAGTCGGCGAGCGCGGTCTCGCCCTCGTCGCCGTCGTCCGTGGTGAGCGCCGCGTCGAGGGACGAGGCGGTGTAGCCGTTGGACGCGACCTGCGCCTCGACGACCTCCTGCTCGCTGAGGTCCATCAGCGCCGCCAGCTCGGCGACCTTCGGGGCCCGGCCGAGCCGGGAGGACAGCTCGTCCCGGGCGCGCGCCAGTTCGACCCGGCGTTCCTGCAGCCGGCGCGGCACGTGCACGGCCCACGTGGTGTCACGGAAGAAGCGCTTGATCTCCCCGACGATGTAGGGGACGGCGAAGGTGGTGAACTCCACCTCGCGCGAGATGTCGAAGCGGTCGATCGCCTTGATCAGGCCGATCGTGCCGACCTGCACGATGTCGTCCATGTCGTCGCCGCGGTCGCGGAAGCGCCGCGCCGCGAACCGGACCAGCGACATGTTCATCTCGATGAGGGTGTTCCGCGCGTACTGGTAGTCCGGCGTGCCCTCCTCGAGAACCGTCAGCCGCTCGAGGAAGAGCTTCGACAGGGCCCGTGCGTCCGAGGGCGCGACGCTGCGCGGGTCGCTGATCCGCGGCAGTCCGTCCATGACGGCCTCTTCCACCCCGGCCCCGGCGCTCGTCCTGCTGACGTCCGCGATCACAGCTCCTCCTCGACCCGTCGTACGACGTGTTCCCGTATGTGCTGCCGTTCGGGTACCCGGTCCCGCACCGGGCATGCCCCCCGATTTCGGGGTGACGTAAATCTGTCCACCGGGTCGCGTAGGACCGGCACGGCCGGGCAGACACACAGGGACCAGTGAGGCCTACGGGGTGATCGTACGTGTACAGCCTTCAAACGGATGACGAAGGACAGGTGCCCACCACCGCACGCGGCGGTGCGGCCCTTCCCGCGTCCATCGGCGAGGCCCGTGACATGGCCCGGGCCCGCCTGACCGGTATCGATCCGGAACGGGTCGAGGACTGCCTGCTGGTGGTCTCCGAACTCGTCACCAACGCGTTCCGCTACGGCGACGGGGTCGCCCGCTTCGAGGTGCTGCCGGGGCCGGACGGCATCCGCGTCTCGGTCGGCGACCACAGTTCCCGGCTGCCCGTCACCCCGCGCGCGGAGGGCGGCTTCATGCCCGGCGGCTACGGCTGGCGCCTGGTGCGCCGGCTGGCACAGGACATCCGGGTGTCCCTGCTCGCCCAGGGCGGCAAGGTCATCCTGGTCGTACTGCCGCGCTGAACGCGCGCGCCGCTCCCTTCCGGGGCGCCTCCCCCCGGCACATGTGCGTGGAGAGACGGATCGCGGATACACGCACCGTAGACACGACAAGGGACCCGAAACAATGTCAGATCCCATTCCGGGACCCCCGGGGTCCCCAGGAGGCACACCATGACCACGGGCATCATCATCGGGGCGGTCGTCCTCGTAGTCCTGATCGCCGCCGCGGCGCTGTACATGACGCGCCGTGGGCCGGGGTCCGGACATCTGAGGCGGCGTTTCGGCCCCGAGTACGAACGTACGCTCGCCCGGCACGACGGCGACAGGGCCGCCGCCGACAAGGAGCTGCAGGAACGCGTGGACCGCCACGGGCACCTGAAGCAGCGCCCGCTGGAGGCCCGCCGCACCGAGGAGTTCCGGGCCGAGTGGGCCGCCCTGCAGGAGCGGTTCGTGGACTCCCCCGCGGAGTCGGTGCGCGAGGCGTCCGGCCTGCTGGACCGGCTGGCGCGCGAGCGCGGCTTCCCGGCGGCCGACTCCGGGGAGCAGATCGACGCGCTGTCCGTGCACCGCCCGCGCCACCTCCAGGCGTACCGCGACCTGCGCGGTGCGGCCCTGACCGGGCAGCACAACGGTGACCGTCCCACGACGGACACCGAGGACCTGCGCGCCCGGCTGCTGGAGGCCCGCGCCCTGTTCGACGACCTCGTCGCGGGGGGCAAGGAGCCCCGGCACACCGCGCGGGGCCGGCACGACAACGCCGAGCGGGCCGACGTCCCGTCCGGTGACGCCCCGTCCGAGACCGAGAGCGGGACCGGTACCGATGGCGACGCCGCCACCGGCCACCGAGGCACCCGCCGTCCGCATCTGCCGTCCGGGAGTAATCGATGAACCCCACGAACCAGACCGGCCACGACGACAAGGCCAGGACCGACGAGACGACCGACGAGAAGATCGACGTCAAGAGCAATGACGTCACGCCGGGCACCGAGCGCACCGCCGAGCGCCCCGCACAGCACGCGCAGCCCGCACGCACCGCACAGCCCGGACGCGTGAGCGAATCCGGCGCCGAGCGCGGTTCCGTGACGCCCGCTCGGACCGCCGACCCGCACGAGTCCGCCGACCCGCGGGAACCCGCGGAGCAGGCGCGGCGCGTTCCCGGCTCCGAGCCGGAGCGTCCGTCGCGGGCCCCGCACACCCCCCGGGAGCCGGGTGCCCCCAAGGCGACGGCGGAGGACACCGACAAGCTGCAGCGCCGGCTCCAGCAGGCGGTCGGCGGCTTCGTCGACGAGCCGCGGCACGCGGTGGAGGAGGCCGACCAGGTCCTGGAGGAGGCCACCGAGCGACTCGTCCAGGAGCTCAAGGGCCGGCGCCACGCACTGCGCTCGGGCTGGGACGGCGGCCGGGACGAGGCCGACACCGAGAAGCTGCGGGTGGCCCTGCAGGGCTACCGCGAGCTGGTGGACCGGGTCCTGCACGTCTGACCCCGCGTCACCCGTACGGAGGAAAGCCGCCGCGATTCGCGGCGGCTTTCCTCGTGCCCGCGTCCTCGCGCGCCATCAGTCGCCCTTGCCGTGACGGATCCGGGCCCACAGCGGCAGCCCGTACCAGCAGGCCAGGTACCAGACGAGCACCCCCGCCACGAGGTAGGGGACGGAGTCGTCGTGGCTCGCCACCCGCAGGACGAGCAGCAGCGCCGAGGTCATCGTGGCCAGCAGGAGCACGAGTCCGGCGAGTGTCAGCCGCGAGGCCCAACGCACGCTCTGCGGCTTGATCCGCCGGCCGGCGACGATCCGGTGGAAGGACACGGGGCCGATCAGCGCCCCGGTCGCCGCCGAGCCGAGCACGACGGTGACGATGTAGACGGTGTGCTCCACCGGGCCCAGCCGCTGGTAGAGCGGGGTGAAGACCACGGTGAGCAGGAAGCCGAACAGGATCTGCACGCCGGTCTGGGCGACCCGCACCTCCTGGATCAGCTCACCCCACATCCGGTCCGCGCGTTCGTCCTCCGTCTCGTCCCGGCCCCGCGCCCCGTACTCGTCCGCGGTGTCGGACATCGCTGCCTCCCGGTTCCTCTGCGCGCGGCATCGGACGATATGTGCTTAATATGCGTTTCGCTAAGCTATGTAACATCTCATCAGATTGGGACGACCGATGGCGAAGAAGTACCTTCTCCGCGGCACCGCCGCCGCCTGCCTGGCGGCCGCGGCACTCGCGTGGCCGGCCTCGGCCCAGGCCGCCACCACCCCGGCCCGCCCGGCGGCGGTCCCGTCCGTCGCACAGGACGACCGGGATCGGGGTGACGACGACAACCGCTTCGGCGACGAACGCCGAGGTGACGAACGGGACGAGGACGGCCGCGGCGACGACTTCGGCCGCGACGACGACGGTGGCCGCGACGACCGCGGGGACGACCGGGGCGACGGACGTGGCGACGGACGGGACGGACGCGGGGACAACCGCGGCGGTCGCGACGACGACCGTGGCGGTCGCGACGACGACCGTGGCGACGGACGGGACGGGCGCGACGGGCGCGGGGACGACCGCTGCGACCGGGACGACCGCGGCGACGGACGCGGCGGGCGCGGGGACGACCGACGCGGCGGGCGCGGGGACGGGCGTGACGGTCGCGGTTGCCGCGACGACCGCGGCGGCCGGGACGGCCACGGCCGGCACCACTGCAAGTGCGGCCGGCACCACCACGGTCGCGGTGGCCACGGCGGAGGCGGCCACTTCGGCGGCGGAGGCAACTACGGCGGCGGAGGCGGCAACTTCGGCGGCGGCATCGGTGGCATCGGCGGTGTCGGTGGCGTCGGCGGGTTCCCCGACAAGGACTCCCAGGCCGCGGTCGGCCAGGGTCCGGCCGGTCAGCTGCCCGCCGGCCAGGGGCTCAGCAACCGTTCACTGTTCGACCCGGACCAGCTCGACGTGATCTGAGCTCGGTCCGCACACGACGGTCCGGCCGCCCCTCGTGGGGCGGCCGGACCGTCGTGTCGTTCCGTCGGCGCGTCAGTGCGTCAGCGCCCCAGCCGGGTCCTGGCCAGTGCCGTGACACCGACGGCCGCCAGGGCTATCTGGATCAGCCACTCGATCCAGTCGACGCCCTCGGTGTCCGCGACCCCGAGTCCCGCGGCGATGGCGCTGCCGATGAACGCGGCGACGATGCCCACGACGATCGTCCACAGCAGCCCGATCGGCTGCCGGCCGGGCGCCAGCAGGCGTCCCAGCAGACCGATGATCAGACCGATCACGATCGCGCTGATGATGCTCGAAATCTCCATCCCTACCCCAACCCTCGCGCCCTGTTCGCATGTCTGTCTGCATCCACCCGGCTACCCCGGCCCGGCGACTCCACGCAGGCCGGCCGCCGCCGGCGCCGGGCCCCGCTGTTTCACCGGCCCGGTACGGGGCAGCCGGGGACCACACAGGCCCAGCGCAGGGAGGTCCGGCCATGGACACGACGGGAACAGCCACCGCGGTGCGGCCCGGCAGCGGGGGGCGGCGCGCCATCCGGGCGGGCGCACGTGCCGGACTGACGGCCCGTGGGGTCATCTACGTACTGACCGGCATCCTCGCTCTGCGGATCGCCTTCGGCGGTTCCTCGCAGCAGGCCGACCGCGGTGGCGCGGTGGCCGAGCTGGCGGCTCAGCCCCTCGGCGGCTTCCTGGTCTGGGCCCTGACCGTGGGACTGGCCGGGATGACACTGTGGCGGCTGTCGGAGGCCGCCTTCGGGGCGGCCGGGCCGGACGGCGGCAAGGCGTCCAAACGGGTGCAGTCGGGGGTCCGCGCGGTCTTCTACGGCTTCGTCACCTACTCGGTGGCGACCTTCGCGGTGAACGGCGGATCCGGCGGATCCGGCGGATCCGGCGGCGGGTCCGGCGGGTCGAGCGACCAGGCCTCCAAGGACGTCACCGCCGAGGTGCTGGGCTGGCCGATGGGCCG
Organism: Streptomyces sp. NPDC088354; assembly: GCF_044753585.1. Classification (NCBI taxonomy): domain Bacteria; kingdom Bacillati; phylum Actinomycetota; class Actinomycetes; order Kitasatosporales; family Streptomycetaceae; genus Streptomyces; species Streptomyces sp. NPDC088354. Next base: position 28,145 of record NZ_JBIVNJ010000003.1, read on the forward strand.
CTGGCTGGTCGGCGCGGCGGGTCTGGTCCTGGTCGGGGCGGGCGGCTGGATCGCCGTGCGGGCGATCATGCGCCGCTTCCGCAAGCACCTGCGTACCGGCGCCATGTCGGCGCGCACCCGGAAGGTGGTCGAGACCCTGGGCGTGGGCGGGGGCACGAGCCGCGGGGTGGTGTTCGCCGCAGCGGGCTGCTTCGCCGTCATCGCCGCCGTGCGCTTCGACCCCGGCCGGGCCAAGGGACTGGACGACACCCTGCGGACGTTCCGCGAGACCCCCGCCGGGCCCTGGCTGCTGGCGGCGGTCGCGGTGGGCCTGGTCCTGTTCGGCCTCTTCTCCGGCGCGATGGCGCGCTGGCGCGACGTCTGAGCGGTGTCCGGGCCGGCACCCGCCGGCGGCGGGTCAGCGCCCCGGGAGCTTCACCACGGTGACGAAGAAGTCGTCGATCTGCCGGACGACCTCGATGAACCGCTCGAAGTCGACGGGCTTGGTGACATAGGCATTGGCGTGCAGCTTGTAACTGCGCACGATGTCCTCCTCCGCCTCGGAGGTGGTCAGGACGACGACCGGGATGTCGCACAGCGAGGCGTCGGCCTTGACGTCGGCCAGTACCTCGCGGCCGTCGTAGCGCGGCAGATTGAGGTCGAGCAGGATCAGGCCCGGCCTGGGCGCGTCCGCGTGCTGTCCGCGGCGGTGGAGGAAGTCCAGCGCCTCCTCGCCGTCGCGGACGACGTGCAGCACGTTGCGGATCTTGTGCTCCTCGAAGGCCTCACGGGTCATCAGCTCGTCGCCCGCGTCGTCCTCGACCAGGAGGACGACGATCGGTTCTGGCTGGGGCGGCACGGTCAAGGCGTCACTCCTCCAATGGGGCGGTCCGCGCGGCGGCGGGCAGGGTGAAGCGGATGCGGGTCCCCTCGCGCGGCGCGGGGTCGAGCCAGATCCGGCCTCCGTGGTGCTCCACGATCTTCTTGCAGAGTGCCAGACCGATGCCGTTGCCGTCGCCCCGGGGCTCCCCCTCGCGCGGGCGCGGCACGACGCCGAAGACCTTCTCCGCGTAGGCCGCCGGGACGCCGACGCCGTTGTCGGTGACGGCGAAGCCGAGCAGGCCGTCCTCGTCCGGGCCGTCCGAGGTGATGCCGATGCGCGGTGCGCGCTCCGGCGAACGGAAGGCGACGGCGTTGCCGAGGAGGTTCTGCCAGAGCATCGTCAGCAGCGTCGGATCGCCGATCGTGCGGGGCAGGGCGGGCGGCCGCTCCACCGCGGCGCCGCACTCCTCGATCGGCCCGGCGAGGTTGGCCAGTGCCTGGTCCAGCGACTCGTCCAGCGCGACCTCGACATCGCCGTCGTCGGGCCGACCGGAGCGCGCGAAGTCGAGCAGGTCGCCCAGGAGCACCTGCATCCGCTTGGCACCGTCGACCGCGTACGCGATGTACTGCAGACCCCGCTCGTCGAGGCGGTCGCCGTAGCGCTTCTCCAGCAACTGGCAGAAGGAGATGACCTTGCGCAGCGGCTCCCGCAGGTCGTGCGAGGCGACGTAGGCGAACTGCTGCAACTCGCTGCCGGCGCCGCGCAGTCGCTCCTCGCGCTGCCGGGACTGCGCCAGTTCGGCGTCGGCGTTGCGGCGGGACCCCTCCAGCGCGCGCAGGGCCTCGCGCAGCGGGGTGAGCTGCCGCAGGGCCCTGCGGTGCACGAGTACGGCGAGGCCCGCCGCGGCGAGCAGGAGGACGGCCAGCACGGCCGCGACGGCCCAGTACGGCACGGTGATCCCGGCGGGATCGTCCTGGGCGGCGGCCGTGGTGCGCGGCGGGAGGGCGGACCCGCCGGCGCGGCCGGGCGCGGCCTCATGGCCCACGGCCCGGCGGATCAAGGCGGGCGCCGGGACGGGGGCGCCGGTGGCGACCGTGTACCCGGCCGGGTGGTCCGCGGCCGCGGTGCGCGGGGGCTGGTGGGGGGCGAAGCCGGCGACCGCGCCCACCACCACGACGAGGGCGGCGGGGGCGAGGGCGATCCGGCCCGCCGGGGTGAGCCGCGTGGTGGTCATGACGTGAGGTCCCAGTCGAGGCGGACGACCGCGACGTCGTCGTCGAAGCCGCCGTGTCCGGCGGCCAGCGACTCGGCCCGGTCGATGAGGGTGTCGACGAACTCCGGAGCCGCCAGCGCGGCGTGCTCCCTGGCCAGCGCGAGCAGTCCGGCCTCGCCCAGCCGCCCGTCGCCGGTGCGGCCCTCGAACAGGCCGTCGGTGAAGAGGGTGAGGGCCTGTCCGGGGCGCAGGGCGAGTCGGCCCTCGGGCCAGTTCCCGGCACCGGGGATCAGGCCGAGGGCAGGGCCACCGGCCGGCTCGGCGTACTCGACCTCGCCCTCCGCCGTGCTGCTGAGCAGGCCGTGGTGGCCGGCCCGCCACACCGACGCGCTGCTGCGGTCCTGGCTGAGGGTGACCACCGTGGCGGTGGCGAAGATCTCGGGCGCCGCACGTTCGGCGACCAGCACCTCTTCCAGCAGGGACAGCTGGCGACCGCCCTGGACGCCGCTGAGGACCAGGGTGCGCCAGGCGATGCGCAGGCCCACGCCCAGCGCGGCCTCGTCGGGGCCGTGACCGGAGACGTCTCCGATGACCGCGTGGACGACGCCCTCGGCGGTCTCCACCACATCGAAGAAGTCCCCGCCCAGCAGGGCGTCGGCGCGGCCCGGACGGTAGCGCGCGGTGACGGTGACGTCCTTGGTGCGCAACATCGGCAGCGGCAGCAGACCACGTTCGAGCCGGGCGTTCTCCTCGGCCCGCATCTGGCTGGCGCGCAGCGCGACGGCGGCGCGTTCGGACTGCTTGCGCTCCACGGCGTACCGCAGCGCGCGGCCGAGCAGCTCCGGCTCCACACGCCCCTTGACCAGGTAGTCCTGGGCGCCGGCGGACACCGCCGCGAGCCCCGTGCGCTCCTCGGCCAGGCCGGTGAGCACCACGACCGCCGCCCGCTGGGTCAGGGCCAGGGCCCTGCCGAGGGCGGCCAGCCCCTGGCCGTCCGGGAGGTGCAGGTCCAGCAGGACGCAGTCTGCGGGGAGGGCACGGAGGGCGTCGCCGGCCTCGGCGAGCGAGCGTACCCAGCGCAGGTCGACCGGCACGCCGCTGTCGGCGACCAGTTCCTCGACCAGGAGTGCGTCGCCGGCGTCGTCCTCGACCAGGAGCACGGCGAGCCGCCGGCTCGTGCTGTCACCCGGTCTGGGGATCAACCCCCCAGGCGGAGTCAGGGTGTTGCCTTCCACATCGTCTCCCCACCCCAGCGGTGCCCCGTGCGGGGCGATGGGATCGTACGCGAAGGACACCCTGGCCGGGTGGCCTTTGCGACACTGCGGATCATCTTCGATCATTGCCGTTCGGCAACAGTAATACCCTGCAACAGATACACGGAGCACACCCGGGTCGGGAACAACCCGTTCAAGAAGTGAGAATCCCGTGCGCACCTATGCGCTCCGGCTCCGCCCCTCGGTCGCGGCGGAGGCGCCGGCCGGCCCGGTGGCCGCCGCTGCCGTCCGGAAGGCCGCGAGCCCCTCCAGCAGGGCCCGCCGGGCCCGCTCGGGCATCGCGGCGACGACAGTGGCGAGCTCCCGCTCGCGGCGTTCGCGCAGCTCGGTGAGGAGCGCGGCCCCGCGGGGGGTAAGCCACAGCCGCACCTCACGGCGCGAGGTCGGGCTGATGTCCCGGGTGAGGTATCCCACAGCCTGCAGCCGGTCGCAGAGCCGGCTCATCGCGGGCGGCGCGGCGCCGAGCAGTTCGCACAGGGTGCGCAGATTGGCGCCCTCGTTCCCCTCCAGCGCGAACAGCAGGCGCAGCTGCGAGGGCGGGACGGGCGGATCCCCCGCGTCCCGGCCCCGGCCCCAGAGCACCTCCAGCGCCTCGACCATCGACGACGCCTCGGCAGCGACGTCCCGGTGGGTCGGGCGACTCGCGGACAAGGTCATCTCCTGGGCGTCATGTCTCGGGCCCGGAGCGGGCAGGAAACGGATATAGGGGTACACATCACGGCTCCCCTCGGCCCTGCCACCGTAACCGACCCTCCCCTCCTCCCAGAAGGACCCCAGCGAACCGGTGAACACCTCCGCTCTCCTCTCCGCCGAGCGCGCGCTGCGCGCCTCCGCCCCCCACGCCCTCCCCGACGCCGTCCGCGGGGTGCTGCGGCAGCACTACGGGGCGCGATCGGTGGACGTCCTGCTGGCCGACTACGGCCAGACCGTGCTCCAGCCGGTGGGCGCCCGTCCCGGCGCCGCCGACCTCGTTGGGATCGCCGGCAGTCCGGCGGGCCGGGCGTTCGGGGCGCAGGAGCCGGTCACCGAGGCCGTCGCCGACGGTGTGCTGCTGCACCTGCCGATCAGCGTGCGCGGCGACCGCATCGGTGTGCTGGGCGTCGGATTCGCGGCGGGGACCGGCCCCGGTGACGCCGGTGACGCCGGTGACGCCGGTGACGCCGGTGACGCCGGTGACGCCGAGACGGTCGGGGAGCTCGGCGAGATCGCGGAGATGCTGGGCCACCACATCCTGGTCGCCGACCGCGACACCGACCTGTACCTGCGGGCCCGCCGCCGCGACCGCCTCACCCTCGCCGCCGAGATCCAGTGGCAGCTGCTGCCCGGGCACTCACTCGCCCGGCCCGGGTACGCGCTCGGCGCCCAGCTGGAGCCCGCGTACGACATCCACGGCGACAACTTCGACTGGTCGGCGTCCGCGGACGACCTGACGCTGACCGTCACCAACGGCATGGGCGAGGGCATCGACGCCGCCCTGCTGACCAGCCTCACGATCAACGCGCTGCGCAACGCCCGGCGCGCCGGTGTGCCCCTCGCCGACCAGGCGGCCCTGGCCGACCAGGCGGTCTACGCCCGCTACCGGGGCGACAGTTACGTGTCGGTGCTGCTGATGCGGTTCGAGCGGGCCACGGGCACGGTCGACGTGGTCGACGCCGGGTCGCCGCGTGTGTACCGGCTGCGCGCGGGAGCGGTGGAGACCGTCCCCTTCGAGCCGCAGTCGCCCCTGGGCATGTTCGAGGACACCCCGTACGTCGTCCAACGGTTCGAGGTGCGCTCCGGCGACCGGCTCGTCATCGTCAGCGACGGGGTGTACGCCACCGCTTCCCCGTCCGGTGAGGCGTACGGCGAACAGGCCCTGGCGCGGGCGATGCTGGCCACCCGGCTGGTACCGCCGAGTGATGTGCCGCGGGCCGTCCTGCGCGAGCTGCCCGGCTACCGCGCGGTGCCGGACGCCGAGGACGACGCGCTCGTCCTGTGCCTGGACTGGGAGTGACCGCGCCGGGAGTTCGCGCGGCGGCCTCCGAACGGGTGAGCCGGCCCGGCCGCTCCACGGGGCCCGGGGCGCGCGCCCGATCCTTTCCGTGGCCGGGACCGCCGTCGTGGCGCACGCCCGCCGGTCGCCCCGGGGCACCGCAGGTGACCGCGTACCAGGCCGCCGCCCGCTCACCGCGCCGCCGCCGCGGCCGGTGCGGGTCGTCGGGCACCGGGTCGCCGGCCCCTGCGCCCCGGCGGCCCGGCGCCCCGGCGGCCCGGCGCCCCGGCGGCCCGGCGGCCCGGCGGCCCGGCGGCCGCGATCTGACGGCCCTTCCGGCCCCGCACACGCGCCCGCGCCCGCGCCGCCTCCCGCGAGGCGGGCCCTACGCTGCGGCAACGGCCGACGGCCACCCGGCCGACCGGTCATACTGGTGTCATGACCAGGGCGGCGAGCGAGAGAGCGAGATCCCGCGCATGACGCAGTCCCGCGCCGCGCGCCAGGAGGCGCCCGCGGTGGACGAACCGCGCCTGACGGTCGACGAGTTCGCGGCGCGCGCGGGGACCACCGTCCGCACGGTCCGCTTCTACAGCGCCAAGGGTCTGCTGCCGCCGCCCGAACTGGGCTCGCGCCGTGTCGGCCTCTACGGCCCGGACCATCTCGCGCGGCTGGCGCTGATCGAGGAACTGCAGCACCAGGGCCTCACCCTCGCCGCCATCGGCCGCTATCTCGACCAGCTGCCCGGCGACATCACCCCGCAGGACCTCGCCCTGCACCGGGCGCTGGTGGCCACCTGGATGCCGGACACCGCGGAGGAGGTCCCGCGCGCCCGGCTGGAACAGCGGGCCGGACGCGAGCTGAGCGGCCACGACCTGGACCGGCTGGCCGCGATGGGGGTGCTGCACCCGACCGCCGACCCGGACGTCCTGCTGGTCAACCCGGCGATGCTGCACCTGGGGGTGCGGCTGCTGGACGTGCCGATCCCGCTGGAGACGGTGCTCGCCACCCGGGAGATCGTGCTCAAGCACGCCCGCGCGGTCGCGCACGAGCTGCACCGGCTCTTCCAGCGCGAGGTGTGGCAACCGTATGTGGCCGGGGAACCCGACCGGGAGGAGCGGGCGCGGATGCGCGGCCTCACCGGGGACCTGCAGCCGATGGTGGTGCAGGCCCTGGTCACCGCCTTCCAGCGGTCACTGGCGGAGGAACTGCGGGTCACGGCGGCCGGGCTGGGCACCGCCGAGGGGTGAGCCCCGGGGCCGCGGACGCGGTCCCCGGGGCGTGCCGGTCAGCCGTCGGTGAAGGTCTCGCCGCGTTCGGCCTTGCGCACCAGCAGCTCCGGGGCCGCGAAGCGCTCGCCGTAGGCGGCCCGCAGCTCCTCGGCACGGGCGAGGAACCCGGCCGGACCGCCGGGGTAGCCGTTGATGTACTGCAGGACGCCGCCGGTCCAGGCGGGGAAGCCGATGCCGAGGATGGAGCCGATGTTGGCGTCGGCGACGGAGACGAGGACGTCCTCCTCCAGACAGCGCACCGAGTCCAGGGCCTCGACGAAGAGCATGCGCTCCTTCAGGTCCCCGAAGGGCACGTCCGCCGCCCCGGGCCGGGTGAAGTGCTCGCGCAGCCCGGGCCACAGGCCGGTCCGCTTGCCGTCGGCGTACTCGTAGAAGCCGGCGCCGCCGCTGCGTCCGGGGCGGTCGAACTCCTCGACCATGCGGTCGATGACGGCGTCGGCGGGGTGCGGCTGCCAGGTGCCGCCGGCCTCCTCCACCGCGCGCCGCGACTCGTTGCGGATCCTGCGGGGCAGGGTCAGCGTCAGCTCGTCCATCAGCGACAGGACCTTGGCCGGGTAGCCGGCCTGGGCGGCGGCCTGCTCGACGGTGGCGGGGTCGACGCCCTCGCCGACCATGGCGACGCCCTCGTTGATGAAGTGCCCGATGACGCGCGAGGTGAAGAAGCCGCGCGAGTCGTTGACGACGATGGGGGTCTTGCGGATCTGACGGACCAGGTCGAAGGCGCGGGCCAGTGCCTCGTCGCCGGTGCGGGCGCCCTTGATGATCTCCACCAGCGGCATCTTGTCGACCGGCGAGAAGAAGTGCAGGCCGATGAAGTCCTCGCGGCGCTGCACCCCTTCGGCGAGCAGGCTGATGGGCAGCGTGGAGGTGTTGGAGCACAGCAGGGCGTCGGGGGCGACGACGCCCTCGATCTCCTGGAAGACCTTGTGCTTCAGCGCCGGGTCCTCGAAGACCGCCTCGATGACGGCGTCGCAGCCCGCCAGGTCCTGCGGGTCGGCGGTGGGGTGGATCCGGGCGAGCAGTGCGTCGCGCTTCTCCGGGGTCGTACGGCCCTTGGCCAGGGCCCTGTCGAGGAGTCCGGCGGAGTACGCCTTGCCGCGCTCGGCGGCCTCGGCGGTGACGTCCTTGAGGACGACCTCGATGCCGGCCTTGGCGCAGGAGTGGGCGATGCCCGCGCCCATCATGCCGGCGCCGAGGACGGCCACCTTGGTGACGGTACGGGCCGGGACGTCCTTGGGGCGGCTGGCACCGGAGTTGACGGCCTGCATGTCGAAGAAGAACGCCTGGATCATGTTCTTCGCGATGGGACCGGTGACCAGCTCGGTGAAGTAGCGCGACTCGATGGTGAAGGCGGTGTCGATGTCGACCTGGGCGCTCTCCACGGCGGCGGCGAGGATGTTGCGCTGGGCCGGGTAGGGCGCGCCGGCGAGCTGCTTGCGCAGGTTGGCCGGGAAGGCGGGCAGGTTGGCGGCGAAGGCGGGGGTGCTGGGGGTGCCGCCGGGGATGCGGTAGCCCTTGGTGTCCCAGGGCTGCGCCGATTCGGGGTGGGCGTCGATGAAGGCCCGCGCCCTGGCGAGCATGTCGTCGCGGTCGGCGGCCACTTCGTGGATCAGTCCGCTCTCCAGGGCGCGCTTCGGGTCGTACTGCGTGCCCTGGAGAAGCACCTTCAGCAGCGCGTCGGTGATGCCGAGCAGCCGGACGGTGCGGACGACGCCGCCGGCGCCGGGGAGCAGGCCGAGCGTCGCCTCGGGCAGGCCGATCTTCGAGCCGGGCGCGTCGAGCGCGACCCGGTGGTGGCAGGCCAGCGCGATCTCGTAACCGCCGCCGAGCGCGGCGCCGTTGACGGCGGCGACGACGGGCTTGCCGAGGGTCTCGATGCGGCGCAGGTCGCGCTTGATCGCCAATCCGGCCGCGAAGATCCGGGGGGCGTCCTCGGGGCCGGCCTTGATCATGTCCTTGAGGTCGCCGCCCGCGAAGAAGGTCTTCTTGGCGGAGGTGACGACGACGCCGCGGACGCTGTCACGTTCGGCCTCCAGCCGGTCGGCGACGGCCCGCAGGGACTCCCTGAAGGCCTGGTTCATGGTGTTCGCGGACTGGTTCGGATCGTCGAGGACCAGGGTGACGACGCCGGTCTCGTCCTGCTCCCAGCGGATGGTGGTGTTCGTCGGAAGAGCGGTCATGTTCGGTCGGCTCCGTTGCGGGGTGCGGGACAGGAGGTCAGAGGCGTTCGACGACGGTGGCGATGCCCATACCGCCACCGACGCACAGCGTGGCGAGTCCGTACCGCTGGTCGCGGCGCTCCAGTTCGTCGATCAGGGTGCCCAGGATCATGGCGCCGGTGGCGCCGAGCGGGTGGCCGAGCGCGATGGCGCCGCCGTTGACGTTGACCTTGTCGTGGCTCAGCCCCATCTCCCGCATGTAGCGCAGGACGACGGCGGCGAAGGCCTCGTTGATCTCGACGAGGTCGATGTCGTCGATGGTGAGCCCGGCCTTGGCGAGCGCCTTGCGGCTGGCGGGGGCCGGGCCGGTGAGCATGATGGTCGGGTCGGCGCCGGAGACGGCGGCGGAGACGATACGGGCACGTGGCGTCAGTCCGAAGCGCTCGCCGGTCTCCCGGTTGCCGATGGCGACCAGGGCAGCGCCGTCGACGATGCCGGAGGAGTTGCCCGCGTGGTGCACGTGGTCGATCCTCTCGACCCAGTGGTACTTCTGCAGGGCGACGGCGTCAAAGCCGCCGGCCTCGCCGATCGTGGCGAAGGACGGCTTGAGGCCGGCCAGGCTCTCGGCGGTGGTTCCGGGGCGGATGTGCTCGTCGCGGTCGAGGACGACCAGCCCGTTGCGGTCCAGGACGGGGACCACCGAGCGGTCGAAGCGGCCCTCCTTCCACGCCTCGGTGGCCCGCGCCTGGGACTCGGCGGCGTAGCTGTCCACGTCGTGGCGGCTGAGGCCCTCGATGGTGGCGATCAGGTCGGCGCCGACGCCCTGGGGGACGAAGCCGGTGGTGTAGCTGGTCATCGGGTCCATCGCCCAGGCGCCGCCGTCGGAGCCCATGGGGACGCGGGACATGGACTCCACGCCGCCGGCGAGCACCAGGTCCTCCCAGCCGGAGCGGATCTTGGCGGCGGCCATGTTGACGGCCTCCAGACCGGAGGCGCAGAAGCGGTTCTCCTGGACGCCCGCCACGGTCTCGGGCAGACCGGCGAGGATCGCCGCGGTCTTGGCGATGTCGGAGCCCTGGTCGCCGAGCGGCGTCACGACGCCGAGGACGACGTCGTCGATCGCGGCCGGGTCGAGACCGGGCAGGCGGCGCCGCAGCTCGTCGATGAGCCCGGTGACCAGGTCGACGGGCTTGGTGCCGTGCAGGGAGCCGTTGGCCTTCCCGCGCCCGCGCGGGGTGCGGATGGCCTCGTAGACGTAGGCGTCGGTGCTCAACGTCGGATGCCTTTCGGTGAGGGAGGTGGGGAGCCGGGCGGGGTCGGGGCCCGCCTTCCGGGAGGGACGTCGCGGTCAGGGCCGGGTGCGCCGGCCCGCCTCGGGGGCGAGCGCCGGGACGTCCCAGTCGCGGGCGACCTCGGCGGTGTGGGCGCCGGGCCGGGCAGGGGGCCGGCGCAGGCTCGCGGGGGTGGCGGAGAAACGGGGGGCCGGCGCGGGCTGCGTGATGCCGCCGGTCGTGACGAAGGTGGCGCGGGCGGCCAGGTGGGCGTGGTCGGCCGCCTCGTACAACGACAGTACCGGCGCGACGCAGGCGTCGCTGCCCTCGAACACCTCGGTCCACTCCTTGCGGGTCCGCGCGGCGAAGCGTTCGGCGATCAGCGACCGCAGTTCGTCCCAGCGGGTGAGGTCGCCGCGGTCGGGCGCGTCGTCCGGCAGCCCCAGTCGCCGGGCGAACTCCTCGTAGAAGGCGGGTTCCAGGGCGCCGACCGCCATCCAGCCGCCGTCGGCGGTCGCGTAGACCGCGTAGTACGGGCAGCCGCCGTCCAGCAGATTGGCGGCGCGGCGGTCCTGCCAGGCGCCGGCGGCGAGCATGCCCCGGATCATCGCCCCGAGGTGGGCGACGCCGTCCACGATGGCGGCGTCCACGACCTGTCCCGCGCCGGTGGCGCGGGCGTGGTGGAGCGCCGCCAGCACGCCGGTCACCAGGTAGAGGGAGCCGCCGGCGTAGTCGCCGAGCAGGTTGGCGGGGACCGCGGGCGGGCCGTCGGCGGGCCCGATCATGCCAAGGGCGCCGGCGATGGCGATGTAGCCGATGTCGTGGCCGGCGCTCGGGGCCAGCGGGCCGTCCTGGCCCCAGCCGGTCATCCGGCCGTAGACGAGGCGCGGGTTGCGGGCACGGCAGTCGGCCGGGCCGACGCCGAGGCGTTCGGCGACGCCGGGGCGGTAGGCCTCCAGCAGGATGTCGGCCCGCTCGGCGAGGTCGAGGACGAGCGCGGCACCGCCCGCGTCCTTGAGGTCGACGACGACCGAGCGCTTGTTGCGGTTGGTGACGTCGTGGTCCGGGTCCACGCCCAGCGCAGGGCCGCCGGGCCGGTCCACGCGGACGACGTCGGCGCCGAGGTCCGCGAGGAGCATGGCGGCGAAGGGCGCCGGTCCGATCCCGGCGAGCTCCACGACGCGCACCCCTGTGAGCGGGCCGTCGGCCATCGTTCCTCCGGCCTCTTCGGCGGGACATGACAGTAATGGTGTAACACTGATGATGCTATGGAGACCCGGAGCGGGTGACAAGGGGTGACCGACGTGGCACGGCCGGATGACGACGTACGGGTGAAGGACCTCTGGCGGGAGCTGGGGCTGCCGGGGATCGTGGACGTCCACACGCACTTCATGCCCGAACGCGTGCTGGCCAAGGTGTGGGCGTACTTCGACGGCGTGGGCCCGCTGACCGGCCGCCCCTGGCCCATCGCGTACCGGGAGGACGAGCAGGAGCGCGTCGCCGCGCTGCGCTCGTTCGGCGTCCGGGCCTTCACCTCGATGCTCTACCCGCACAAGCCGGCCATGGCCGGCTGGCTCAACGCCTGGGCCGCGGACTTCGCCGCGCGCACGCCGGACTGCCTGCGCACCGCCACCTTCTTCCCGGAGCCGGAGGCCGCGGACTATGTGCGGCAGGCGGTGGAGTCCGGCGCCAGGGTCTTCAAGTGCCATGTCCAGGTGGGCGGGTTCGACCCCAACGACCCGCTGCTGGACGAGGTGTGGGGGCTGCTCGCCGAGGCCGGCGTCCCCGTCGTCACGCACTGCGGGTCGGGCCCGGTGCCCGGCCCGCACACCGGACCGGAGCCGGTCCGCCGGCTGCTGGCCCGGCACCCCCGGCTGCGCCTGGTCGTCGCCCACATGGGTATGCCCGAGTACGGGGACTTCCTCGGCCTGGCGGCCCGTCACCCCGGGGTGCACCTCGACACGACGATGGCCTTCACCGACTTCGCCGAGGCCGACGCCCCGTTCCCGGCCGGCCTGCGCGGGCGGCTGGCGGACCTCGGCGACCGTGTGCTGTTCGGCAGCGACTTCCCCAACATCCCGTACTCCTACCTGGAGGCCGTCGAGGCGGTGACCCGGCTGGGGCTCGGCGACGCCTGGGTACGCGGCGTGCTGCACGACAACGCGGCCGGGCTGTTCGGGCTGGAGCGCTGAGCGGCGCGCGCTCGCGGCATGCCGCGCACCGCCGTGCCGGGTCACCAGCCGGCCGTTCCCGCGGCGCCCTTGAAGGGGCCGGTGACGCGCGAGGTGATCCAGCCGCCGTAGAAGCCGCCGGGCTGCGCCACGACCGTCTCGCCGTCCACCAGGCAGCGGTCCACGCGGGAGGGGTGGAAGGCGACGAAACCCGCGATCGCCTCGTAGCCGGGGAGCGGGCGCGGATAGCTCCAGGCGGCTTCACGGGAGATCCGGCCGCCCGCCACGAGGTCCCAGTAGGCGGCCTGCCCCTTCCATTCGCACAGCGTGCGCCGGGCGGAGGGCCGCAGCAGCCCCGCGGGCACCACGTCCGGCGGGAGGTAGTAGACCGGAGGGTGGCTGGTCTCCAGTACGCGGAACGCGGACCGGGTGTCGGCCACCACGCGGCCCGCGTACTCGACGCGCACATGCTCCGCGACGGGCTCGACGGCCGGCGGTCGCGGGTACTCCCAGACGGACTCCTTCGGCGCGGACACGGCACCCTCCTCGTTCGGGTCGGTCCCCCGGTCCCTCCCCTCCGTTGTACTCCCGGGCACACGTTCGGGCGGTGCGGCGCGCGGCCGGCGGGCCGTCCGGTACACCATGGTTTGTTCCGGTATTCAGGCCACCCTCCGGGAGCGCACCGCCGATGACGCCCCGCCCGCCCCGCCCGCACTGGCTGTTCGGCGACCAGTTGGGCCCGCACTTCCTCGACCCCGCCGACGGCGGACCCGATCCCGGCGCGCCCGTGGTGATGATCGAGGCCCGCTCGGTTCTCGCGCGCCGCCGCTTCCACCGGGCGAAGGCGCATCTGGTGCTCTCGGCGATGCGCCACCGCGCGGCGGAGCTCGGCGACCGGGTCCACTACGTACGGGCCGAGACCTATGCCGAAGGACTGCGCAAGGCGGTCGGAAGGGGACCGGTGACCGTCTGCCGTCCGACCTCACGCGCCGCGCTCGGCCTGGTGACGGCACTGGACGGGGTCGAGGTGCTGCCCGACCGCGGCTTCCTGGTGCCGGCCGCCGACTTCACCGCCTGGGTGGATGGCCGGGAGGGCGGGCGGCTGCGGCTCGAGGACTTCTACCGCTGGGTACGCCGCTCCCACGACCTGCTCATGGACGGCGACCAGCCGGTGGGCGGCCGCTGGAACCTGGACCACGACAACCGGGAACCCCCGCCGCGCGACCGCCGCGGCGGCACGCTCGGCGTCCCGGAGCCGTGGCAGCCCAGCGAGGACGCCGTCGATGACGAGGTGCGGCACGACCTGGACCGCTGGGAGCGCGACGGCGCGGTCCGCTTCGTCGGCCGCGACGGGCCGCGGCGTTTCGCCGCCACCCGCCGGGAGGCCCTGGCCGCGCTGCGCCGCTTCACCACCCGCCGCCTGCCGGAGTTCGGCCGCCACGAGGACGCGATGCTGGCCGGTGATCCGGTCATGAGCCACAGTCTGCTCTCGGTGCCGCTCAACCTGGGACTGATCCACCCCGCCGAGTGCCTGGAGCGGGCCGAGCGGGCTCTGCGGTCCGGGCAGGCGCCGCTGAACAGCGTGGAGGGCTTCGTCCGGCAGATCGCGGGCTGGCGGGAGTACGTCTGGCACCTGTACTGGCACTTCGGCCCGGACTACCGGCACCGCAACGCGCTGCACCACCGCACCCCGCTGCCGGACTGGTTCCTCGACCTCGACGCGGACGCCGTGCGGGCCCGCTGCCTGGCGACGGTACTGGCCCAGGTCCGGGACACCGGCTGGACGCACCACATCCCTCGGCTGATGGTGCTGGGCAGCCACGCGTTGCAGCGCGGCTGGGACCCGGAGGCGCTGACCGACTGGTTCCACCGCTGCTTCGTCGACGGCTACGACTGGGTCATGGCTCCGAATGTGACCGGCATGTCACAGTTCGCGGACGGCGGCCTGATGACGACCAAGCCGTACACCTCCGGCGGCGCCTACATCCACCGCATGAGCGACCTGTGCGACGGCTGCGTCTACCGCCCCGCCGAGCGGACCGGGGAGCGCGCCTGCCCGTACACCACCGGCTACTGGTCCTTCCTGCACAGGCATCGCGCCCGGCTGGCCTCAAATCACCGCATGACCAGGGCAGTTCAGGGTCTGGACCGGCTCGGCGACCTCCCCGACGTGCTGGCGCACGAGGCCGGGCGAGGCGACGGGCCTCCGTGACGCATCCCACGCCGGGCCGGTGTGTGGCGGTGCGCAATCTTCGCCGCGCAGCGGGTATCCGAAGGGTGTTGCGCCATGGCGCCACCTACCCACCAGAGTTGAAATATCACGGAGAGTAGCGAACTCAATGCACTCCAGGCACGTATAGTTACCTGCGTCACACCGGTAACAGGGAACGGTTCGGACTCCCGAGCGAGTCTCATACGTAGAGCCGCAGTTGGGCGCAGGGCCCGGAACCCGCCCGGCCCGGAGTGACAGTGAGGAGAAGCCATGCGACCGTTCGCGCTGATTCATGCCCGGCCGGCTACACCGGAAACGTTCACCCCCAACTACACCTACGACTCCGCACGCCAGTTGAACGTCCTGCCCGACGGACGCCCCGTCATCAGCGACCACGGGCTGCTGCTCGCGACCGGCGCCACCGTCTCCACCGCGGGGTCCAAGACGCACTTCGACGACTGACCGCGCCTGCCACCCGCCGCCCATGACCGTCCTGATCCTCACCTCCCCCGAGGACGTGACAGCCGACCTCGTGGTCGCCGCGCTGCACGACCGCGGGGCTCCTGTCGTGCGCCTGGACCCCGCCGATCTGCCCGGCGAGGTGTCCATGTCGGCCGAGTACGTACGCGGCGACGTGCACGGCTATCTGTCGGTCCAGGAGCGCATGGTCAGCATGGGCAGCGTGCGCTCCATCTGGATCCGCCGACCCGGCACACCCGGCTCCGGGGCCGTCGAGCAGTCCGAGTGGCTGTCCGTGGAGGCCGGACGGGCGCTGTACGGGGCCCTGCGCTGCGTGCGGGCGCGATGGATGAACCATCCCTCCGCCGCGGAGCAGGCCCGTTACAAGCCCTGGCAGTTGTTCACCGCCCACCACGCGGGGTTCGCGGTGCCGGCCACGCTGATCACCACTTTCCCGCAGGCGGCACGGGAGTTCGCCGAGCAGCATCCGCAACTGGTGGTCAAGTCCGTGTCCGGCACCCACCCGGGCAATCCGCCGATGGCCCTGCCGACCACCCTGGTCGCCCCCGACGCCGACTTCTCCGCGGTCGCGGCGGGCCCCACGCTGTTGCAGGAGTACGTCCGCAAGACCGCCGACATCCGGCTGACCTGCGTGGGGACCCGGCTGTTCACCGCCCGCAAGAAGTCCGGCCCCGACCAGGTCGACGGGCGCTTCGGCAGCCCGGACGACGCGCAGTGGGAACCCGTCGAGGCACCCGCCCGGATCGCCCGCGCGGTACGCGCGTACATGGAGGCCGCCGCACTGGCGTACGGCGCCTTCGACTTCGCCGAGGGCGACGACGGCACCTGGTGGTTCCTGGAGTGCAACCAGGGCGGCCAGTTCGGCTTCGTCGAGCTGGCGACCGGGCAGCCGATAACGGACGCGATAGCGGGCTGGCTGGCGTCCGAGGCGGACTGACGGCGGCGCCCGCCCGACAGGCCGTCAGGCATCAGTCGTCAGGACTCGCGGATGCCCCAGGGCGAGCCGTAGGCGGTCAGCAGGTCCAGGAAGGGGCGCGCCGCGAAGGCCTCGGGCCCGAGCACCCCGGCACCGGTCCAGGCACCGGAAGCCATCAACTCCAGTGCCACCACAGGGTTGACGGCGGTCTGCCAGACGACCGCCTGGGAGCCGTACTCGCGCATCGACCACTGGTTGTCGACCACGTGGTAGAGGTACACCTCGCGCGGCCGGCCGTCCCGCGTCCCCTTCACCCACGTCCCCGCGCAGGTCTTGCCGTGCATGCGCTCCCCCAGCGCGGCCGGATCGGGCAGACAGGCGGCCACCACGTCGCGGGGGCTGACCCGGACCGGGCCGTCCTGGCCCGCGACCGTGACCGGCCCGGTGCGGTCCAGACCCAGTTGGTGCAGCGTCCTGAGAGTGCCGATGAACTCCTCCCCCAGCCCGTACTTGAACGTCACCCGCCGGGCGTCGACCCAGCGTGGCATCAGCAGCACCTCCTCGTGCTCGACGTTCACGCAACTGACGGGGCCGATGCCCTCGGGGAAGTCGAAGACCTCCGGCTCGCTGAACGGGGCCGTGGTGAACCAGCCGCGGTCCTGCTCATAGACAACGGGAGGGTTCAGGCACTCCTCGATCGTGGTCCAGATGCTGAACGAGGGCGCGAAGTCGTAGCCGTCGACGGTGAGGTTCGCGCCGTCGCGCACCCCGAGTTCGTCGATCGTGTCGAAGAGCTCGTCGGCCGCGTGGCGGGCGAAGACGTCCGACAGCCCCGGCTCGACACCCATGCCGACCAGCGCCAGCCGCCCGGCCTTCTGCCACTCGGCGGCGCGCGCGAACTGGGCGTCGCCGAGCTTGACACCGCACTCCTCGTACGGGCGCTCCGGATGCGGGCGGGACAGCGACATCGCCATGTCGAGGTAGTCGGCGCCGGCCGCCAGCGCCGCGCCGAACAGCGGCATCACGAACCGCGGGTCGGTGGCGTTGAGCAGCACGTCGCAGCGGTGGGCGGCGAGCAGCGCGGTGACGGCGGCCTCGTCGGACGCGTCGACCCGGGCGGCGGTGAACCGGGCGTCGCCGGCGGCGGACACGGCGGCGACCGCTGCCTCCGCGCGCGCCGGGTCGTGGTCGGCGACCACCATCGCCTCGAAGAACTCCCGCCGCGCCGCGATCCGGGTGATCGCGGTGCCCACGCCGCCGGCTCCCACTAGCAGTACTCGCATGGCTGACCAGTCTCCGTTTCCGAGGCGGTGCCCCCTCCGGCAGGGGTGACCCGATGGCCCGATCGAACGCCCCGCCCGCACCTACGGTCAATGGTGTTGGCATAAGCTTCGAGGAGCGCGCGTGCCTGCGTGCGTGAGGGTGCGAGGAGGCGGCCGTGCCGAAGAAGGTGGTACCCGAGGCGGCCCGCAGGCGCCGCCGCCCGACCCGCGGCGGAGCCGTCCTGTCGCACCGCCTCATCGTGGACACCGCGCTGCGCATGCTGCGCGAGCACGGCAGCGCGGGGCTGTCCGCGCGGCGGCTCGGCGCCGCGCTCGGCGCGGACCCCAGCGCCCTCTACCGCTACTTCCGGGGCATGGACGACCTGATCCTGGCCATCGCCGACGACCTCATGGGCCGCGCCGTCGACGGCTGGCAGGGCACCGGCGCCTGGCGCGCCGACCTGCGCGACCTGGGCCTGCGCGTCCACTCCGCCTACCAGGCCCACCCCCAGGCGGCGGTCCTGACCGCCGGCCGCGTCTCGGGCCGCCCCCATGAGACCGCCGCGGACGAGACCATCCTCGGCATCCTCCGCACGGCCGGGTTCCCCGACCCCGACGCGGTCGCCGTCTACCAGGCCTTCATCGACCAGGCCCTCGCCTTCGCCGCGCTCGACGCGGCCACCCTCGCCCTCCCCGCGGCCGCCCGCGAGGCCGACCACGCCGTGTGGGGCGCGACCTACGCCCGGCTCCCCGCCCGCACCCACCCGAACATCGCCGCCACCGCCGGCCTGCTGGTCGCCCGCATGAACCGCAGCGCCTACCCCACCGCGCTGGAGATGCTCCTCGACAGCGCCGAGGGCCGCCTGACCCGGGCCCGAGCCGCCGCGGCGACGTGAGCGGGACTCGGGTCGGGGAAACCGCGCCCGGAGGCCGGCAGCGGACGACGCGCCGGGTCGCGAGATCCGTCGGTCGGACCACGGTGTGCCCGGCGCACCCGAAAGCCGGTCCGCCGGCGTACTCACGGCCGGTTCACCTGGTCTCCGCATACTGGAGGGTCCGGGAAGCCGACGGAAGAGGGTCGTGGCGTGCGCGTGCTGGTGGTCGAGGACGAGGAACTGCTCGCCGACGCGATAGCCGAGGGGCTGCGGCAGGAGGCGTTCGCGGTGGACGTCGTCCACGACGGGGAGGCGGCGCTGGAACGGCTGGGGGTCAACGAGTACGACGTGATGGTGCTCGACCGGGACCTGCCGCGGGTGCACGGGGACGAGGTCTGCCGGCGCACGGCCGCCTCCGGTGCGGACGTACGGATGCTGATGCTGACGGTGTCGACCACGGTGGCCGAACGCGTGGCGGGGCTGAGCCTCGGGGCGGACGACTACCTGGCCAAGCCGTTCGCCTTCGCCGAACTCGTCGCGCGGATCCGGGCGCTCGGCCGGCGGGTGCGGACGGCGACGCCGCCCGTCCTGGAGCGGGCGGGCATCCGGCTGGACCCGCATCTGCGCGAGACCTACCGGGACGGCCGGTACGTGGCGCTGTCGCGGAAGGAGTTCGCGGTGCTGGAGGAGCTGCTGCGGGCGCGGGGCGGCCCGGTGTCGGCCGAGGAGCTGCTGGAGCGGGTCTGGGACGAGAACATCGACCCCTTCACGACCATCGTGCGGGTCACGATCCGCGGGCTGCGCCGCAAGCTCGGCGATCCGGGCGTCGTGGAGACCGTCACGGGAGTGGGGTACCGGATCCGATGAGTGCCGCATCCCGCCCGACCTCCCGCCGCCCGTCCGGCCGCGCCTGGCGCGGCAGCCTGCGCGTCCAGCTCACCCTGGTCTTCGGTGTGCTGTTCTTCGTCGCCGGCGGTGCCGTGCTGGCGGGGTCCTTGATCCTGGTCCGCAACAGCATGCGTTTCAGTCTGGACCTCGCCTTCAGCCCGAAGGTCTTCCCGGGGTCGGAGGTGACGAAGACGCTGATCGTGGAGTCGATGCAGTCGAATCTGCTGGCCAAGGGCGGGCTGACGGTGCTGGCGGTGGGCCTGCTGGCGACGACCGCGGGCTGGCTGGCCGCGGGCCGGCTGCTGCGGCCGCTGAACCGGATCACGTCCACCGCCGAACGCATCGCCGGGCGGACCCTGCACCGCAGGATCGCTCTGGACCTGCCCTCGGGCGAGGTGAAGCGGCTCGCCGACTCCTTCGACCGGATGCTGGACCGCCTGGACGGTGCCTTCGCGGGGCAGGAACGATTCATCGCCAATGCCGCGCACGAGCTGAAGACCCCGCTGGTGATCAACCGCACCCTGGTCGAGGTGGCGATGAACCGACCCGGCGCCACCGAGGACCTGGTGCGGCTCGGCGAGAATCTGCTGGCCGTCAACGCCCGCCACGAGCGGCTGATCGACGCCCTGCTCACGCTGGCCCGCGCCGAGGACGAACTCACCGACCGGGTGGCGCTGGACCTCGCGGACGTCGGCCGCACCGTGCTGACCGCGGCCGCGCCCGAGGCCGAACGGGCCGGTGTGCGGCTGGAGTCCGACCTGGACCCGGCGCCCGTGGTCGGCGACCCCATCCTGCTGGAACAGCTGGTGCGCAATCTCGTCGACAACGCCGTCCGTCACAACGCGCGCGGCGGCCTCGTACGGATCACCTCCACCGACCTGCCGGCCGGCCCGCGCATCGTCGTCGGCAACACCGGGGCCGTGATCTCCCCGCACGAGATCCCGGTGCTGTTCGAGCCGTTCCGCCGGCTCACCGACCGGGTCGGCTCGGCGCGCGGCAGCGGCCTCGGCCTGTCGATCGTGCGGGCCGTGGCACAGGCGCACGGCGGTGACGTGACCGCCGAGCCGCGGGCCGGCGGCGGCCTGACCGTGACCGTCGCGCTGCCCTCCCAGCATGGCCACGGCGGTGTGAGGGGGGCGTGAGCTCCGGCGCTCACCGCCGATTCACCCGCCGGAGTGTGGAGTGCGGTGCATGAAGCACAGTCCGACAGATGATCGACCGACGCCGGGGCCCGCACGGGGCGTCATGGCGCGGCGGCTGGCCGTGCCGGCGCTCTTCGTCGCCGTGCTGGGCCTGGTGGTGGCGCAGCCGGACGTCCGCGAGCGGGTCGTGGCCGTGGCCTCGGGCCGCGGCGGCTCCTCGTCCCTGGGCGGGTCCGCGGCACCACACGTCCCGCAGCACGGCGACGGCAGGTTCACCGCCGCCCCCGCCGGCTCGGGGGCGATCGGGCACGGAACCTGGACCCTGCGCTACGCCGTGGAGGTCGAGGACGGCACGGGGTACACCGCCGCGTCCGTGGCCCGCGAGGTCGACCGGATCCTCGGCGACCGGCGCGGCTGGACCGCGGAGGGCATCGTCTTCCGCCGCGTGGCCGGGCCGCCGTACGACTTCGTGGTCCGGCTGGCCACGCCCGACACCACCGACCGCCTGTGCGGCTCGTACGGCCTGGACACCGGCGGGGAGGTGAACTGCAGCGGCGGCAAGGACGTCGTGGTGAACCTCAAGCGCTGGGTGCTGCTCAGCCCCTTCTACAAGAACCGGACGGCCGACTACCGCGCCCTGATCATCAACCACGAGGTCGGCCACCGCCTCGGCCACGGCCACCAGGACTGCCCGGGCCCCGGCCGGCCCGCGCCGGCGATGATGCAGCAGATCAAGGGGCTGCACGGCTGCGTGCCCAACCCGTGGCCGTACGACGCCCACGGGCAGCCGATCAACGGTCCCGCGGCTCCGTGACCGGGCAACTGTTCCGGGTGCTGGGCGCGATGCCGCTGTTCTGGCCGGGAGCGCTGCTGTCGTCGGTGGCCGCGGGCGTGTGCGCCCGCCGGACGGCCCGGCGACTCGGGACGGGACCGGTCACCGCCTTCTGCCTGGTGCTGGCACTGGGCGGCATCGCCGTGACCACACTGCTGGCGGACATCACCCTGGAACCGAACGCCATGCGGCGCTTCGGAGCGGGCACCTTCGCGACCGACTGGACCCTGCCGGGCCCGGCCGACCTCGCCGGGTTCGGCCAGCGCGGTCTCAACGTGCTGCTCTTCGTGCCCTTGGGCCTGGCCGTCGCCCGGACCCGCCCGGCACGGCGGGCCCTGGGCCTGGCGGCCGCGGCCGCCGTCCTGCCGTTCGCCATCGAGGCCGTGCAGTACGAAGTCGTGTGGCTGCTGCGCGCCGCCGACGCCCAGGACATCGCCGACAACCTGTGCGGCCTCCTCGCCGGACTGATCCTCGGCGCGGTCACCCGGCCGCTCCGCCGCCCGTGAGCCGGCGCGGGTTCCCGTCGAGAGCGTGACACAGGACACGTACGAAACGGTTTCGTTTCGCTGAGCGCTCCCCTAGGCTCAGACGAGTACGAAACCGTTTCGTTTAGATCGGTGGGAACCCCATGTCCGAAGCCGCCGTGGAGCGCCGCTCCCGCCTCACGCCCGAGCGGGAGGCGGAGCTGTACACGACCGCCCTCGACCTGCTCCGCGAGGTCGGCTACGAGGCGCTCACCATGGACTCGCTCGCCGCGCGCTCGCACTGCAGCAAGGCGACCCTCTACCGCCAGTGGGGCGGCAAGGCCGAACTGGTGGCCCGGGCGCTGCGGCACCAGAAGCCGGTGCACGCCGCCGACATCGACACCGGGAGCCTGCGCGGCGACTTCCACGCCATGCTGACCGTGGAGGACGACAGCCGGCTGGCACGCGACTTCGCGCTCATGCGCGGGCTGGCGATGGCGATGCACGCCAACCCCGACCTGCTGCGCGCCTTCCGCGAGCTGATGGTCGAGCCCGAGCGCAGGGGCCTGGACCTCGTACTGCGGCGGGCCGTCGACCGCGGGGAAGTACGCGCCGACAACCCCGCCCTCGACTACCTCATGCACATGCTCGTGGGCGCCTTCGTCACCCGCGCCGTGATCGAGGACCGGCCCCCCACGGTGGCCTATCTGACCGCCTACCTGGACGCGGTGATCCTTCCCGTACTCGGCATCGCCCCCGTCGGGGACGATCCACCCGCCCCGTAGCCCGGTGCCGCCGCGGCCCCCGCTCCTCCCCCATCCCCCCGTCCCGCCCCGCCCCGCCCTTCCACGACCCGACCGGGAGTACGTCCTCGTGGCCACATTCCTCTACCGCATCGGCAGACTCGCCTACCGGCGACGGCACTTCGCCGTCCTGATCTGGGTGGCGCTGCTCGCGCTCGCGGGTGTCAGCGCCGCCAACGCGCCCACGGCGGGGAGTTCGTCGTTCTCCGTCCCCGGGACGGAGTCCCAGAAGGCGTTCGACCTGCTGGACCAGCGCTTCCCCGGCTCCAGCTCCGACGGGGCGACCGCCCGCGTGGTCTTCAAGGCCCCCGCGGGCGGGAAGATGACCGACCCGGACAACAGGAAGGCCGTCGGAGCGGCGGTGGCGGAACTGCGCCGCGGCTCCGAAGTGGCCTCCGTGGACAACCCGTTCACGGCCAAGGCGGTCAGCAAGGACCACACCACCGCCTACGCCCGGGTCGCCTACGACGTGCCCGGCATGCAGCTGAAGGACTCCTCGCGCGACGCGCTGGAGAAGGCGGCCGAGCACGCCCGCGCGGACGGGCTGACCGTCGAGATCGGCGGTGACGCGCTCCAGGCAGCGCCCGAGACGGGGGCCACCGAGGTGATCGGCATCGCCATCGCCGCGGTCGTGCTCGTGATCACCTTCGGCTCCCTCGTCTCCGCCGGGCTGCCGCTGCTCACCGCCCTGGTCGGGGTCGGCATCGGCGTCAGCTCGATCACGGCCCTGGCCGACGCGCTCGACCTGGGCTCCACCACGTCCACGCTCGCGATGATGATCGGCCTCGCGGTCGGGATCGACTACGCGCTGTTCATCGTCTCCCGCTACCGCGCCGAACTCGCCGAGGGCCGCGAGGGCGAGGAGGCCGTGGGCCGGGCCGTCGGAACGGCGGGCTCCGCCGTGGTCTTCGCCGGACTGACCGTGGTGATCGCGCTCGTCGGCCTGTCCGTGGTCGACATCCCCATGCTGACCAAGATGGGCGTCGCGGCCGCGGGCACCGTCGTCATCGCCGTGCTCATCGCGCTCACCCTGATCCCGGCCCTCATCGGCTTCGCCCGGCGCCGCATCCGGCCCGCCGACGCGCGCGGCGGTCTGCTCCGCCGCCGGAGGACACCCGAGCACCACGCCCACCGCAAGGCGCGGGCCCTGGCCGCGCGGGGCACCGACCGGCCGAACATGGGCACCCGCTGGGCGCGCTTCGTCATCCGGCGGCCCGTCGCCGTCCTCCTGCTCGGCGCCGCGGCGCTCGGCGCGATCGCCGTGCCCGCCGCGTCGATCGAGCTCGGCCTCGGCGACGACGGCTCCCAGCCCGTCTCGACGACGCAGCGCCGCGCCTACGATCTCCTGTCCGACGGCTTCGGCCCCGGTTTCAACGGCCCGCTGGTCGTCGTCACCGACGCCCGGGGCGCCGGCGACCCGAAGGACGCGGTCAAGGAGGTCGGGAAGAGCCTGAGGGGCCTCGACGACGTCGCGGCCGTCACCCCGGCCACCTTCAACAAGGCCGGGGACACCGCGGTCATGAACGTGGTGCCGGACTCCAAGCCGAGCAGCACCGAGACCGAGCGGCTGGTCACGGCGATCCGTGCCACCGGCGGCGAGATCACCGCCGACACCGGGGCGCGGATCTCCGTCACCGGCACCACCGCGCTGAACATCGACACCTCGCAGAAGCTCACCGACGCCCTGCTGCCCTACCTCGGCCTCGTCGTGGGGCTGGCCTTCCTCCTGCTGATCGTCGTCTTCCGCTCGGTGCTCGTGCCCCTGAAGGCGGCCCTGGGCTTCCTGCTGTCGGTGATGGCCGCCCTCGGCGCCGTGGTCGCGGTCTTCCAGTGGGGCTGGTTCGCCTCGCTGCTGGGAGTGGAACAGACCGGCCCGATCATGTCGATGATGCCGATCTTCCTGGTGGGCGTGGTCTTCGGCCTCGCGATGGACTACGAGGTCTTCCTGGTGACCCGGGTCCGTGAGGCGTACGTGCACGGGGAGCGGCCCGGCCAGGCGATCGTGACGGGTTTCCGGCACGGCGCCCGGGTGGTCACCGCCGCCGCGGTCATCATGATCGCCGTGTTCGCCGGCTTCATCGGGTCGAGCGAGTCGATGATCAAGTCGATCGGCTTCGGGCTCGCGATCGCGGTCTTCTTCGACGCCTTCGTCGTGCGCATGGCCATCGTCCCGGCGGTGCTCGCCCTGCTCGGCCGGCGGGCCTGGTGGCTGCCGAAGTGGCTGGACCGCGTCCTGCCGGACGTGGACGTCGAGGGCCAGGGGCTGCGCGTGCCGGCCGCGGACGCCGCCCGCCACGAGGAGCGCGACCGGGACCCCGACGACGACCGGCTCCGGCCCGTCCGCGTCTGACGCCGTCGCCGCCGGCCGACCGACGCCCCCGCTGCGACCGCGCGGGGGCGTCAGTAGCGTGGTGGTGCCGGAAGCCGGACGACCACGAAGGGGACCACCCATGGCAGTACGGGAGGAGTCGCCGCGGTTCCCTGACCGCGCGGCCGCGCGGGCAACCGATCTCGCGGCCCTGGACGAGGCCCTCACCGGCTGCCGTGCCTGCCCGCGGCTGGTGGCCTGGCGCGAGGAGACCGCCCGGGTGCGGCGCCGGGCGTACGCGGACGAGGAGTACTGGGCCCGGCCGGTGCCGGGCCTCGGCCCCTCCGACGCCGGACTGGCCGTCGTCGGGCTGGCCCCCGCGGCCCACGGCGGCAACCGGACGGGCCGGATGTTCACCGGCGACCGCTCCGGCGACGTGCTGTTCGCCGCGATGCACGCGGAGGGGCTCGCCTCGCAGCCGACCTCCACCGCCCGCGGCGACGGCCTGGAGCTGTACGGGGTACGGGTGACCGCGCCCGTGCACTGCGCGCCGCCCGCGAACAAGCCCAGCACGGAGGAGCGGCTGACCTGCCGCCCCTGGCTCGTGCGCGAACTGGAACTGCTGCGGCCCACCCTGCGCGCGGTCGTCGTGCTCGGCGCCTTCGGCTGGCAGGCCCTGCTGCCGGTGCTCGCCGACTCCGGCCGTCGCCTGCCGCGCCCGCTGCCCCGCTTCGGGCACGGCGCACACGTCGAACTTCCGGGCGCCGACACCTCGGAGCCGCCGCTGCACCTGCTGGGCTGCTACCACGTCAGCCAGCAGAACACCTTCACCGGACGGCTCACCCCGGCGATGCTCCGCGAAGTCCTGGCGCGCGGCGCCGCGTACGCCGGGCTGCGGGGCCGGGCGTGAGGCGGTGAACCCCGGCCCCCGGGGGGTCAGCGCCGGGCCGCGGAGGCGATCACGTCGGCGACGACGGGCAGCGAGGCCGGGTGCAGAGCGAGGAAGAGGTTGGGCTCGATCAGCTCCAGCTCCATGACGCACGGCGTGCCGTCCTCGTCGTCGACCAGGTCGACCCGCGCGTACAGCAGCTCGGAGCGGACGGGAACCGCGGCCAGCGCGGCTTCTGCGGTGGCGAGTTCGGCCGCGGTCGGGGTCCACGGGCGCACACCCGGGTGGGCGACCTTGCGCTCGTCCCAGGCCGTCGCGTGGGACAGGACGGCGTTCTTGGCGACGGCGTGCAGGAAGCGGCCGCCGACGAAGACCAGGGCCCGTTCCCCGCTGGTGTCGATGGCCGGCATGTACGGCTGGACCATCGCGGTCAGGCCCTCGGCGTGCATGCGCGCGATGTGCGCCCGCGCGGCCCCGTGGCTGCCCGCGCGGTAGCGGCCGGCGTAGCGGGCGCCGGCTCCGGCGGCCGGCTTCACCACGTACTCGTGGCCGTCCGGAAGCCCGTCCGGCTCGGTGCCCGGCGGCAGATAGCGGGTGGCCACGGCGGGGACACCGCGCGCGGACAGCTCGCCGAGGTAGCGCTTGTCGGAGTTCCAGCGGACGACGGCCGGCGGGTTGGCGAGCGTGGTCGCCGCGGCGCAGCGGTCGACCCACGGCAGGAACTCCTCGGTCCGCCAGGTGTAGTCCCAGGTGGAGCGTATGACCGCCAGGTCGTGGGAGGCCCAGTCCACGGCGGGGTCGTCCCAGTGGACGACGACGGCCTCGGCGCCGGTGGCCGCGACGGCGTCGCGCAGGAACGGCAGGTCGCGGTCGGTGCTGGTGTCCGGGCGCGGTGCGGACGTCACCAGCGCGATCCTCGTGCCGCTCGTACGGCTCGTACGGCTTGTGCTGCGCGGCACGGGGTCTCCTCCTGGTCGGCTGCCGTGACCCCGGCAGGCTATCCGGGCCGGGTCGGCGCCGGCCGGGGGCCTCCCGCACGGCACAATTGCGGTATGTCCACGTCGCGCCCCGGCCGCCGTTCCGCGGCCCGTCCGCACACCCGGCCGGTCCTCCACTCCCCCGGCGCCCCGTGCCCCTGCGGCCTTCCCGCGGGCTACGCGGACTGCTGCGGCCGCTACCACGCGGGCCACGCCGCCGCGCCCACCGCCGAGGCCCTGATGCGCTCGCGCTTCACCGCGTACGCGGTCCGCGACGCCGCCTACGTCCTGCGCACCTGGCACCCCGACACCCGCCCGGCCGACCTCGACCTCGACCCGCACCTGCGCTGGGAGCGCCTGGAGATCCTCGGCACGACCGACGGCAGCGCCTTCCACGCCGAGGGCACCGTCACCTTCCGGGCGCACTACGCCCTGCGGGGCGAGCGCGACGCCATGGAGGAGCAGAGCCGGTTCGTCCGCCACGACGGGGCCTGGGTGTACGTCGCGCCGCTGCCCTGAGCGGCGCCAGGTCAGAGCGGCGCGACGCCGCGTGCCACGCCGTGCGGCGTCAGCGCGAGCACTCCCGTTGCGCGTACCGGGGTCCGCGGCGTGAGGGTCGGAGGGGTGGGGGACCCGGAAGCCGCCGCCGCGGTGATCCGCGCCTGCGAGGGACTGCCGCTGGCGATCCGGCTGGCCGGCGCCCGGGCCGCACGCTCACGGCTCGGCATCGCCGAACTCGCCGGGCGACTGGAGGACGAGCGGTCCCGGCTGGACGAACTGCGCTTCCGCGACTGGGCGGTGCGCGCCACCCTCGCCACCGCCTACGAGGACCTGGACACCGGCGACCGGCGCCTGCTGCGGCGGCTCGGGGCGTTCCCGGGCGGCGACCGAGGAGGCCGTGAGCGTCCACCGGCGCGCCGGAAACCGGCTGGGCGAGGCGTACGGCCTCGGCGGCCTGGCCGCACTGGAGCGGGAGGAGGGCGACCACGAAACGGCACTCCTCGCGCACCGCGCCGCGCTGCGGCTGTTCGAGGAGCTGGGCACGACCCCGGGCATCGCCGACGCGCACGGCGCCATCGGCGACCTGCTGCTCCTGCGCGGCGACATCCCCGGAGCCAGACGCGAACTGGAGTCGGCTGTCCGCCTGTTGAAGGACCTGGGCCATCCGGTCGCCGAGGGCACCGCGAGGCTCCGTCTCGCCGCGGCACTGGCAACGGGCTCGGACCTCCCCGCCGCCGCCGAGCAGCAGCGCCTGGCCGACTCCCTGCTCTCCGGCGCCGCGACCGGCCCCGAACTACGAGAACTCCGCGCCCGCCTCGACGCCCTCGGTCTGCCCGCCCAGGACGCGTGACCGCGCTCCCGGACGCGGGCCGCACGGTGCGCGGGAGTCGTGGGCCCGTCGCCTGGGGAGGCGACGCCCAAAGGGCGCACGGACAATGGAATGAATCAGTCCCGCATGGCCCAGGAGCACCGCGTGACCACCCCGCTCCCGTCCCGGAACCCCTCCGGCGTCCACCGGACGCGAGTCGAGTGGATCGACACCGATGCAGGGGGCATCTACCACAACAGCGCGGTCATCCGATTCGTGGAGGCCGCAGAGGCCACCCTCATGGACGAGGTGGGTCTTCACCACTACTTCCCGGTCGCACCTCGCGTGCACTACGAGGTCGACTTCGAGGCGCCGCTCTTCTTCGGCCAGGGCGTGTGCACGGTCGTCGAACTGACCCGGATCGGCACGGCGTCGATGACCTTCACCTTCGAGGTGTGGGGCGAGGAGTTCCGGGGGCTGCCGCGTCGCCGCGCGGCGCACGGCCGGTACGTGACCGCGCACAGCGACCGCAACCACCGCACTGGCGCCAGGAGCACCCCCTGGCCCGAGGAGTGGATCGCCGCGCTGCGCGGACCGCTGCGATCGCGGGAGGCGCCTCCGCCGTGCTGACGGGCACACCAGCCCCAGGAGGCGAACCCTGGGCCACAGCAGCTGCGAGCCTTTCGCGGACCGCCCTTGCGTCTCCTCGGGGTGAACACCGGAAGAAAAGCGGCTCACCGCCGGTCGCAGACACATCACCTGGCCTCGACACGACCTCGGAGGAACGATGAGCCCCACGTCTGAGAATGCCGCCACCGTCACGGTCGAGCGGGACGGGCACGTGCTGCTGATGGGCCTGAACCGCCCGGCCAAGCGCAACGCCTTCACCAGGCAGATGATCGCTGAGCTGTCGATGGCCTACGGACTGCTGGAGTCGGACGAGGACGTGTGGTGCGGCGTGCTGTTCGGCCACGGCGACCACTTCACCGGCGGCCTGGACATGCAGGATGTGGGCGCCGACCTCGCCTCGGGGGCCTTCGCGGTCCCGGAGGGCGGCCGCGACCCGTGGCGGCGGGACGGGGTGTGGTCAAAGCCTCTCGTGGCGGCCGCGCAGGGCTGGGTGATGACCGCCGGCATCGAGCTGCTCCTGGCCGCCGACATCCGCGTGGCGGCCCAGGATTCCCGCTTCAGCCAGCTCGAGGTCCGGCGTGGGATCTACCCCTTCGGTGGAGCCACCTTCCGCTTTCCCCGCGAAGCGGGATGGGGCAACGCCATGCGCTGGATCCTGACCGGCGAGGAGTTCGACGCCGCCGAGGCACACCGCATCGGTCTGATCCAGGAAGTCCTGCCCGACGGGGCCACGGCGATCGAGCGAGCCAGGCAGATCGCACGCGTCATCAGTGACCGGTCGGCTCCCCTCGGTGTGCGCGCCGCTCTCGCCTCGGCCCATCAGGCCCGCGAGCAAGGTGATGCCGCGGCAATCGCCCAGCTCAAGCCCGACCTCGCTCGGCTCATGAACTCCGCTGACGGTGCCGAAGGTGTGAAGTCCTTCGTCGAACGCCGCGACGCCGTCTTCACCGGCCGCTGACGGCCCGGCACCTCCACCCTGCCGACTGCACGGGCGGGATCGCGGCAGCAGGATGAGCCGGCCGAAGGGGATCGGCTGATCCGCCCCGGCCGACTGCCGGCCGGAATGCCGTACGCTGCGGCCGGGTAGCGGCAGGTCCGGTACCCTCGCGGGGTGCCGGGCCGGGCGCGCGACCCGACTGCGGCTCACCGCGACGCCGGGCGCTGAGCCGCGACCTCCCCGCCACCGCGGAACCGCAGCGCCTGATGGGCGCCCGACCGCCCCGTCGCCAGGGCACATCGCCAAGGCGCGCAGGCGCGCACTGCCGAGAGCCGTCCGACATCCCGGGGCACGCTCCGGCCCGGAACGGCAGACACGTCCGGTGACCGTCGCGGGGCCTCCGCGTCGTACCCACTGTCGCGGGCATGCCCCTGTAGCCGCCACGACGCTCGGACCCCGCGCCACCCACCCGGCACACCCGACGGCGCACCCGCGAACGGCAGCCGAGCGTCCGCCCGCTCCAAGGCCACGCTTGCCCGGCCGTCAGCGGGCGCCGCGCAGGCGCTCCATGTCGCGCCGGTCGCGCTTGGTGGGGCGGCCGGTGCCGCGGTCGCGGACCACGGGCGCCGGCACCTCCTCCGGGGTGGGCGGCGGCGGGCTGTTGTCGACGAAGCAGTCGGCGGCCACGGTCGCGCCGACACGCTTGCGGACCAGCCGGGACACGACGACGACCCGCTCCCGCCCGGCGCCGCGCAGCCGCACCTCGTCGCCCGGGCGGACCGCGTGCGCCGGCTTCACGCGCTCGCCGTTGACGCGCACGTGTCCGGCCCGGCACGCGGTGGCGGCCATGGAACGCGTCTTCGTGAGCCGGACCGACCAGATCCAGGCGTCGACCCGCACCGGGCCCTCGTCGTCAGCCATGCTCCGACCCTAGCGCGCCCGCTTCGCGGAACGCGGCGTCCGGTATGCGCCCTTGACGGGAAGCCCCGCGGTACACAGGATCTGCTCAGGCATGTACGCGTCAAGTTCTGCTCAAGAACGCCCCATCCCCGCGCGACTCCATCCCCCCACACACCGGAGTGACCTGTGCCCGCAATCAGACTCGTCGCGGCCGGCGCCGCCGGCGCCTTGGCCACGGCCCTGCTGACCGCGACCGCCACACCCGTCTCGGCACGGCCTTCCCTCGCCGCCGCGCCGGACATCCCGGTCGCGAACGTCAAGGCGCACCTGAGCCAGCTGCAGTCCATCGCCACCGCCAACGGCGGCAACCGCGCCCACGGCCGGACCGGCTACCGGGCCTCCGTCGACTACGTGAAGGCCAAGCTGGACGCGGCCGGCTACACCACCACGCTCCAGCAGTTCACGTCGGGCGGCGCCACCGGCTGGAACCTCATAGCCGACTGGCCCGGCGGCGACACCAACCATGTGATCATGGCCGGTTCGCACCTCGACTCCGTGACCGCCGGCCCGGGCATCAACGACAACGGCTCCGGCTCGGCCGCCGTCCTGGAGACCGCCCTCGCGGTCGCACGCGAGAACCTGCAGCCCACCAAGCACCTGCGCTTCGGATGGTGGGGCGCCGAGGAACTCGGTCTGATCGGCTCCAAGGCGTACGTCAACAGCCTGTCCACCGCCGACCGCGGCAGGATCGACGGCTACCTGAACTTCGACATGATCGCCTCCCCGAACCCCGGCTACTTCGTCTACGACGACGACACCGCCCTGGAGAAGGTCTTCAAGGACTGGTTCGCGGCCAGGGGGATCGCGACCGAGATCGAGACCGAGGGCGACGGCCGCTCCGACCACGCGCCCTTCAAGAACGCGGGCGTGCCCGTGGGCGGCCTGTTCAGCGGCGCCGACTACATCAAGACCGCGTCGCAGGCGCAGAAGTGGGGCGGCACGTCGGGGCAGGCCTTCGACCGCTGCTACCACTCCTCCTGCGACACGTCGTCGAACATCAACGACACCGCGCTGGACAACAACACCGACGCCATCGCCAACGCGATCTGGACGCTCTCCACCGCCACGGCTCCCCCGCCGGGCACGGTGTTCGAGAACACCGCCGACGTCACGGTTCCCGACGCGGGCGCGGCCGTGGAGTCCCCGGTCACCGTCAGCGGCATCTCGGGCAACGCGCCCGCCGCCCTCGCCGTCGGCGTCGACATCCGGCACACCTGGCGCGGCGACCTCGTCGTCGACCTGGTCGCCCCGGACGGGACCGCCTACCGGCTGAAGAACTCCAGCAGCAACGACTCGGCGGACAACGTCATCGCGACGTACACGGTCAACGCCTCCGCCGAGATCGCCAACGGCACGTGGAAGCTCCGGGTCCGGGACGTGGCGGCCCAGGACACGGGATACATCAACAGCTGGAAACTGACCTTCTGATCGCGCGGCGGGGGACCTGGGCTCCGGACGCACCCGGCGCTCACGTCCGCCGTGTCCGTCCCGTCCCGCCCCATGAAAAATTTGCACGCGCGGACTATCGGCGGCGTGACTTATCCTGGGCCCATGACGGCCACCACGGACCCCGCACCCGCCGGGCTGGCGCAGAGCTGGTGCGCCCTGTCCCTGCTGCACCACCGGATCGAGGCGCACGTCGAGCGCGCGCTCGAGGCCGGCCACGGGCTGAGCGTGCGCGAGTTCTCCCTGCTCGACGCGCTCAGCCGCCAGCACCCGGGCGAGGGCGGCCATCTGCGGATGGCCCAGGTGGCCGACGCCGTGGTGCTGAGCCAGAGCGCCACCACACGGCTGGTGACGCGGCTGGAGGACCGCGGGCTGCTCACGCGCTACCTGTGCGCGACCGACCGCCGCGGGATCTACACCGACGTCAGCGAGGACGGCCTCGCCCTGCTCGCACAGGCCCGCCCGACCCACGACGAGGCACTGCGTCAGGCGCTCGCGGACGCCGCCGCGCAGCCGGAACTCACGCCCCTGGTCGAGGCGCTGGAGGCGCTGGACACCGGCGCGTGACCGCGGCCCGCTGCGGCCCGGCAGGCACCGACCTACGCTGAGAGGGGCGCGGACCGCGGTCGCCGCATCGCCGTACCGCGACGGGGCATCCCGCGAGAGGAGAATCGCCGATGACCACGCACCACACCGGATCCCACGACTCCCACGTCGACGTCATGCTCACCGATTGCGCCAAGCAGGACGCAGGAGCCGTACTGGGCGCGCTGGAAGCCGCCTTCCCCACGCGCCCCGGCGAGAGCCTGACCGAGGCCCTGGAACCACGGCCCGGCGCCAAGCACCCGACCGTGTGGTCGGCCTCCGTCGACACACGCAGCCACGGTCACGAGCTCGGGCCGGTCCATCTCGACGGCACGCTCACCGCGGACCTGTCCGGCGGCCCGCGGCACGTCCGCGAGGTCAAGAAGGTACTCGGCGACTGCTTCGAACTGGAGGAGCAGGGCAGCGTCTCCGGTGACCAGGAGGTCGAGCTCCGCGTCCGCCTGACGGAGCTGCCCGACCGCTGAGACCGCCCATCCAGAGAGCCACAGAACCGCCCCGCCCTCGAAGCGCCCCCGGAGCCTCTGCTCCGGGGGCCCTCTCACGCCACGAACAGGCCGGTCCCCTCGGCTTCCGCGCCGCCGCCGTCGCGTACGGCCTGCGCGGCGGCGGCCAGCCGCTCGACGGCGTCGCGCGCCACGCTGCCGCCGACGGTGAAGGGGAGCCGGATGTAGGACTCGAAGGCCCCGTCGATACCGAACCGCGGACCGGACGGGACGCGGACGCCCAGACGCTCGCCCGCCACCGCGAGGCGGGACCCGGAGACCTCGGCGGTGCGCACCCACATGGTCATCCCGCCGGAGGGCACGGCGAACTCCCACTCGGGCAGCCGGTCGCGCAGGGCGGCGGCCAGGTCGTCGCGGTGGGAGCGGGCGCGCTCGCGCCGGGCGGCCACGGCGTCGTCCCAGACGTCGTTGCGCAGCAGCCAGGCGACCGCGAGCTGGTCGACGACAGGCGAGCCGAGGTCGAGGTAGGCGCGGGCGCTGACCAGCCGGCGCACGACGTCCGGCGTGGCGCGCACCCAGCCGATGCGCAGGCCCGCCCAGATCGCCTTGCTGGCCGAGCCGACGGTGATGACGGTGCCGCCGCGGTCGAAGGCGGCCATCGGACGCGGCGCGGGCCCGGTTCCGGCGTCCAGGGTCAGTTCGGCCATCGTCTCGTCGGCGATCAGCACGGTCCCGGCGGCGCGAGCCGCCTCGACCAGCGCGCGGCGCTGGTCGTCGGGCACGAGGGTGCCGGTCGGGTTGTGGAAGTCGGGCATGACGTACGCCATGCGCGGCGCCGCGTCGCGCAGGACGCGCTTCCAGTGGTCGAGGTCCCAGCCGGCGAGCCCTTCGCGCAGCGCGACCGGGACCAGCCGGGAACCGCTCTCCCGCAGCAGTTCCAGGACGTTGGCGTAGCTCGGGGACTCCACGGCCACCCGTTCGCCGGGCGCGACCAGGCGCCGCACGGCGGCGGCGATGGCCCCCATGGCACCGGTGGTGACCATGATCTGCTCGGGGAGCGTGGGGATGCCGCGCGCGGTGTAGCGCTCGGCGATGGCCTCGCGCAGGACGGGCAGCCCGGCGGGGAAGTCGCCGTGCGTGGCGGAGTAGGAGGGCAGGTCCGCCAGGGCGCCGCCGACCGCGCGGGACAGCCACGGCTCGGGCGCGGGGAGGGCGGCGCAGCCGAGGTCGATGACGGTGCCCGCGGCGTCCGGGGGCAGCGGCTCCAGACCGCGCGTGGGCAGCGCGTGCCCCTCCGGGACCGCGGTCCAGGTTCCCGCGCCGCGCCGGGAGCGCGCGAAGCCCTCGGCGCGCAGCGCCTCGTACGCGGCGGCGACCGTGGTCCGGCTGACGGCGAGGGCGAGGGCCAGTTCGCGCTCCGCGGGGAGGCGCGCGGCCACGGGGACGCGGCCCTCCAGGACCAGGACCCGGATGCCGTCGGCGAGGCCCCGGTAGGCCGGGACGCGGCGTCCGGTGGAGCGCTGGGGGCGGGGTTCGAGCAGCCGGGCGAGATGGGTGACACCCACGGTTGCGGTCCACTGCGACATGGTTATCGGTCCACCTTCCGCACATTGGCCATGGATTGCGACCACGACCATGCCACACAGTGTCCCGTACAGCGTCATCACGTCCAGAGGGGGGTCCTGTGGAGGGCCAATCACGCACAGCCGCCCGCACCGGCCGCAGGCTGGTGCACCTTTACGCGGGTCTGACCCTGTACGGCGCGAGCGCCGCCCTTCAGGTGCGCGCCGCGCTCGGTCTGGATCCGTGGGACGTGCTGCACCAGGGCATCTCGAAGCACACCGGCGTCAGCATCGGCCTGGTGTCGGTGGGCGTGGGGGCGCTCGTCCTGCTGCTGTGGTGGCCGCTGCGCCAGCGACCGGGCCTGGGCACCGTCTCCAATGTCTTCGTCGTCGGCCTGTCGATGGACGCGACGCTGGGGCTGCTCCCCCAGCCGCACTCCCTCGGTGTCCGCGTCCCGCTCCTGGTCGCGGGCATCGTGCTCAACGGCGTCGCGACCGGGCTGTACATCACCGCCCGCTACGGGCCGGGGCCGCGCGACGGCCTCATGACCGGACTGCACCGGCGCACCGGGCGCTCGATCCGGCTGGTGCGCACCGGGATCGAGGTCACGGTACTGGCGGTGGGCTTCGTCCTGGGCGGCAGCGTGGGCGTCGGCACCGTGCTGTACGCGCTGTCGATCGGCCCGCTGGCCCAGTTCTTCCTGCGCGTCCTCGCGTTCCCGCGGCCCCCGGCCGAGCGGGAGGACGAGCAGGTCGTGGCCCGAGGGGGGCGGCCGGTGGCGGAGCCCGCGGGGGGACACGCGATACTGCACGAGTGACCGCGACACGCCACCCGTACCTCGACAGCCCGGCACCGATCGCCTTCGCCCACCGAGGTGGTGACGCCGGCGGCCTGGAGAACACCATGGCCGCCTTCCGGACCGCCGTCGAGGGCGGCTACCGCTACCTGGAGACGGACGTCCACCTCACGTCCGACGGGGTGCTGGTGGCCTTCCACGACGGCTCCCTGGACCGTGTCACCGACACGCGCGGCCGGATCGCCGAGCTGACCTGGGACGAGGTCCGCGAGGCCCGCGTGGCGGGCAAGGAGCCGGTGCCGCTCTTCGAGGACCTGCTCCAGGCCTTCCCCGAGGCCCGCTGGAACGTCGACGCCAAGGTGGACGAGGCCGTGGCCCCGCTGATCGCGGCGATCGGCCGCGCGGACGCCTGGGACCGGGTGTGCGTGGGCTCCTTCTCCGAGGCGCGGCTGGTCAGGGCCCGCGCGCTGGGCGGGCCGCGCATGGCCAGTTCGCTCGGCACCCGCGGCGTGGCGGACCTCCGCCTGCTGTCGGTCGGCGGCCGGGTCGCCGAGCGCTTCCTGCTCGACACGGCGGTGCGGCGCGGCGCGGTCTGCGTGCAGGTACCGGAGCGCGCGTACGGCATCCGCGTGGTCGACGCGGCGTTCCTGCGCACGGCGCACCGCCTGGGCCTCCAGGTGCACGTGTGGACGGTGAACGACGAGGCCCGGATGCACGCCCTGCTGGATCTGGGCGTGGACGCCATCATGACCGACCGGCTGGAGCTGCTGCGCTCGGTCTTCGTCGAACGCGGCGTCTGGACCTGACCTGCTGACGACCCGTCACCCGGCAGGCGTCTTCTCCTCCTTGCCGGGGGTCGCGGTCGGGCTCGCGGCGCCGGTCGTGGCGCTCTCGCCGGCCTTTCCGTCCTTGTCGGCCTTGTCGGTCCCGCCCGGCTTCCCGGGCTTCTCGGTCCCGCGGGCCTTCTCGTCGGCCGCCGACCTGGTCTTCGACATCCGGGCGAAGACCACCACGTTGCCGGAGTAACCGCTGGCGCTGCTGTACGTGCCGCCGCAGGTGATGACCCGCAGCTCGGGGTCCTTCGTGTCGCCGTAGACCCGGTGGGCCGGGAAGCCGGTCCTGTTGAAGACCTCGATGCCGAAGATGGTGAAGACCGCGGTGGTGCCGTCGTCCCGGGCGACCTCGATGGTCGAGCCCTTCTTCAGCGCGCCGAGGCTGTAGAAGACGGCGGGGCCGCTCATGTTGTCGACGTGGCCGACGATGACCGAGGCGCCGCGCGCCCCGGGGCTCACCGAATCCTTGTACCAGGCGGCCTCGTTCTTCTCCTCGGGCGGCGGCGTCTCGATGACACCGTCCTTGTCCAGGCCCACGTTCATCAGGGGGGCGTCCACACCGATCGAGGGGATGCGCACACGCGTCGGCTGGGCCGGCGGCAGCGGGGGCGGCGCCTTGATGCCGGAGCCCGCACCGCCCGCACTGCCCGCCAGGGCCGCGGAGGCGGCCGTGGGCTGGGGCGGACCGCCCGACCCCAGGAAGCCGTCGAAGGTCAGCGCGAGCCCGGTCACCACGACCGCGCCCACCGCCACCCCGGCGACCCGCCGTCCGCGCCGCGTGAGGCGCAGCGGCGGCGGCTGCTGGTGACGGCGCACGGCCGGCCGGGCGGCAGTACCGGCCCGCGGACGCCCGGCCCCGGCTCCGGCCCCGGCGGGGCGGACAGCGGGACGCGGCGGATTCCCCCGCCCGGCCGGGGCCTCGGGGGCGGCGGCCCGGGTGTCCGGGGTCGCGGGACGGCTCGTCGCAGCGGGACGGCCCTTCGGCGCCGGGCGGTCCTTGGGGGCAGGGCGGTCCTTGGGGGCAGGGCGGTCCTTCGGCGCCGGGCGGTCCTTGGGAGCGGGGCGGTCCTTGGCCTCCTGGCGGACCGTGCCGGCGGGCACGCTCCGGGCGCGCCGTGTCGGCGCCGGCTCGGACGCGCGGCCGGTCTTCGCCTTCTGCCGCGGGCGCGGCGCGGGCTCCGGCTTGCCGCGCTGCCGGCCGGCACGGCCCGGCGCCTTCGAGGCCGGGCGGGGGCGCGCGGGCGCCGGGGGCACCTCGTCCTCCCACGAGGCCGGGAGCGGCTGACCGAACCAGGGGTCGGGCTGCCCGTACCAGGCATCGGGATGTCCGTACCACGGCACGGGAGTGGTGTGCTCCCCGGGATAGTGATCCATCACAGTCCTTCAGCTTCGGCAGCCAGGTGCGTGACGGCACATGACGGCCCGTCATACACGACCGTAGGACGGGAGCGCGCGGACCGCATTCGGAGGAGTGCGAACGGGGCAATCCGCACCTCACCCGATCGGGTAGAGCGGGTGAGGCAGCGGGTCCAATCGGGCGCTGCCGGGATGCGGAGCCCGCCCGGGGTACCGACCGTGGCCTGATGAACACTCAGCACCCGCGTGCACAGGGTCTCGACGGTCTGCGCGCGCTGGCCGTGACGGCGGTCGTCGTGTACCACGTGCACGCCCCGTGGCTGCCGGGCGGCTTCCTGGGCGTGGACCTCTTCTTCGTCCTCTCCGGCTACCTGATCACCAGTCTGCTCGCCGCCGACCGCTGGCGGGGCGGGCGCCTGCGGCTCGTCGCCTTCTGGCGGCGCCGCGCACTGCGGCTGCTGCCCGTGCTGTGGCTGGTCCTGGCGGTCACCGCGTGCGCGGCGACACTGGTCGGCGGGGACGGGCGGCGTGACCTGCGGGGAGCGGTGGCCGCGGCGCTCACCTACCGCAGCAACTGGTGGCAGCTCGGACGGCACGACATGTACTTCGCGCAGTTCGGCGCCGAACCGCCGCTGCGGCATCTGTGGTCACTGGCGGTCGAGGAACAGTTCTACGTGGCCTGGCCGCTGCTGCTGTGGGCGCTGATGGCGGTGGTGCGCCGGCAATGGGCGCAGGCGGCGATCGTGGCGGTGCCGGCTGCCGCGTCCTTCACGGCGATGGCGCTGCTCCACGTACCGGGCACCGACCCCTCCCGCGTGTACTACGGAACGGACACGCACGGCGGCGGACTGCTGCTCGGTGCGGCGGTCGCGCTCGTCCTCCCCCTGTCGCGGGCCGGGACGATGCGCCGGGCCGGATATGTGCGGGCCATCGACGCGCTGGGCGCGGCGGGGCTGGCCCTGCTGGCCGGGGCGGCCTTGCTCGTGTCGGGGACCTCGGCCTTCGTGTACCGGGGGGGCCTCGTGCCCGTGTGCCTGGCGGCGGCCGTGCTCACGGTCGCGGCGGGGGGCCCCGGGAGGGTCGCCCGGCTGCTCGCGTGGCGGCCGCTGGCCTGGACCGGACGCCGCTCGTACGGGATCTACCTGTGGCACTGGCCGGTCCTCGCCTGCCTGGTCAACGCCGCGCCGGAGGCGCTGGGTTCGCCCTTCGCGCGGTGCGCGGCGCTGACCTTGCCGGTGGCCCTGGCCGCGGTGTCGTACCGCGTCCTGGAGGAGCCGCTGCTGCGGCTCGGCGTGCGCGGGTACGCCGAGTTGTGCAGCACGTTCCTGCGGCGGGCATGGGTCGCCCGGCCCCGCCTGGTACTGGGAACGGCGGCCGCGGGTGTCGCGGTGGCGTGCGTGGGTTACGTCGGTGTGCTGCGGGCGCCGTCAGGCGGCGGACTGCAGTCGCAGATCGCCTCGGGCGAGCGCGTGGTCGCGGCGGCGCCGGCGTCGCCGCCGGCACGGCCCGCCGTGCCGCTCCGCGCACTGCGCCCGGACCGCCGGGAGGACGCGCCGGACACCGGGGAGGGCGGCGCACCGGAGGTGACCGGCGCCGACATCACGGCGGTGGGCGACTCGGTGATGCTGGCCTCGGCCGACGCCCTGCAGGAGCTGCTGCCCGGCATCGCCGTCGACGCCGTGGTGGGCCGTCAGATGAACGCCGCACCAGAGGTTTTGGAGCGGCTGCGGGACACCGGGCGGCTGCGCCGTGTGGTCGTCGTCGGGCTCGGGACGAACGGCGACGTGTCCCGGGAGACCCTCGACCGGGTGGTGCGGATCGCCGGCCCCGGACGGCTGGTCGCGTTCGTGGACGTCCGGGCACCCCGGTCCTGGGAGGGCCGGGTGAACAGTGCGCTGAGGGAGGAGGTGCGCGAACACCCCGGATCCGTGCTGGTCCCGTGGCGTGCCGTGATCGCCGGGCACCCGCAGTGGCTGTGGGGGGACCGCATCCACCCCCGCCCCGAGGGCGCCCGCCTGTATGCGCGGACCCTCTCCGCCGCGGTGGGTGCCGGTATCTGACGCACCGTCCACACACGGACGGCACCCGACGTTCTGACGGTGCATCGGACCGCGTCCGGTCCGCCCCCTCTCACACCAAGATCCTCTGACAATCAGTCACCCGTTTGACGATCTCTTCACATTTTTCTGACGCGGCTCCAGATATGTCGCTGACCTGCGGCAACCGCGAACGGGCGCGGAGCCTGATGCCCCGTCCGGAGCAACGCGGGAGGCCGTTCCAAGGTGCGCCCGTATCCGGGTCCTCGTGCCATGGGAGCAAGGACGCGGTCGCAGTTCGTGTCACGGGAAGCCAGTCCCACCTGCCCCGTCCGCAAGGAGGTTCACCCCATGCGTGCTTCACGCATCATGGCCGGGGCGGCGATGACCGTAGCCGCAGTCGTCCTGCCAACAAACGCTATCGCGGCCCCTGGCGTCGGGCTCTCGAGCTACCGGGTCTCCCCCGGTGACCTCGTCACGGTCACCGTCGCCAACTGCGTGAGCGACACCGTCATCACCACCAGCATCCCCGAGCGCCCGACCGTGGCGGTCAGCTCGACCGGCGGCGGCGCCAGCTTCACCGTCCCGGCCGCCACGCCCCCGGGCACGTACAACGTGACCGTCGACTGCACCGAGCCGGCCGGCCAGGACACCGGCCCGAGCGTCGTGCAGCTGACCGTTCGCGCCATCGACGGGAACGGCAACGGCCCGGCCGGCGGCAACGGGAACGGGAACGCCAACGGCGGTGACCGTGACCGCGGCGACGACCGGGGCGACGGCCGCGGCGACGACCGCGACCGCGGTGACGACCGCGGGGACGACCGCGGGGACCGCGGCGACGACCACGGCGACCGCGGCGACGACCGGGGCCGGGACCACGGCGACCGGGGCTACGGCCATGGCGGGCACGGCGGTTACGGACACGGCCGCGGCGGCTACGGCGACAACTGCGAGTCGTGGTGGGGCGGTGGCCGTGACGGCTACGGCCGCGGCGGCGAGGGCGGCCGTGGTGGCGACGGCGGTTACGGCGGCGGCCGCGGCGACGACCGTGGTGACGGCGGACGCGGCGACGACGGCGGCCGCGGCGACAACGGTGGTCGCGGCGACGACGGCGGCCGGGGCGACAACGGCGGTCGCGGCGACGACGGCGGCCGCGGGGACAACGGCGGCCGGGGCGACAACGGCAACGGCGGCCCCGTCCTCAACGGCGCCGGCGCGGGCGCCGGCCTCAACAACACCGGCAGCCAGGGCCTGGGCCTGAACGACGGCGCGGGCACGGACCTGGCCGACGGCCGCAACATGGACGACGGCGGCTTCGGCCGCGGCGGCGACGACCGCGGTGACTTCGGCGGCGGTCGTGGCGGTGAGGGCGGCCGTGGCGGCGACGGCGGTTACGGCGGCGGCCGCGGCGGCGAAGGCGGTTACGGCGGCGGCCGTGGCGGCGGCCGCGGCGGCTGCTGGGGTGGTGGCGGCGGCGGCGGTATCGGCGGCGGCATCGGTGGTGGCGGTATCGGCGGCGGCGGCCCGATCGGCGCCCCGAACACCGGTCTCGGCGGTTCGATCGGCATGAACACCCCCGAGACGATCGTGGGTGGCGCGCTGCTGGCCACGGGTGCCGGTGCCACCTTCTGGGTGCTGCGTCGTCGCCGCACGAACGGCGGCAAGGCCTGATCGTTGCGGACCTCCGCGATCCGGGCATAGCGCCCCTGCCCCCGGGCCGCCCAAGTGGCGCCCGGGGGCAGTCATGTGTGCTGGCTCTCACTCGGCCGTCCGCTGATGGCATCATGCCGATCACATCGGCACGGCGCACGGACACGGAACGGCGGGCACAAGTGGTGAGCACGGACGAGGTGCGGGACACGGCGGCGGGCGACGGCGCCGTGGCGGCCGCTGGGGAACGGCGCCGCGAGCAACGCGGCTGGTACTTCTACGACTGGGCCAACTCGGTGTTCTCCACCAGCGTCATCACGGTCTTCCTGGGCCCCTATCTCACCGACATCGCCGAGGCCGCCGCCGACCCCGACGGCTACGTCCGCCCGCTCGGGATACCCGTGCGGGCCGGCGCCTACTTCGCGTACGTCATCTCCGCCTCCGTGCTGCTGTCGGTCCTGGTGATGCCGCTGGCCGGGGCGATCGCGGACCGCACCGGCCGCAAGAAGGCGCTCATGGGGGTCTTCGCCTACACCGGGGCCGCCGCGACCACCGCCATGTTCTTCGTGGGCGGTGACCGCTATCTCCTGGGCGGCGCACTGCTGATCGTCGCCAACGTCGCGTTCGCGGCCTCGGTCGTCCTCTACAACGCGTTCCTGCCGCAGATCGCCGAGCCCCACGAGCGGGACGCGGTGTCCTCGCGCGGCTGGGCGTTCGGCTACGCCGCCGGCGCGCTGATGCTGGTCGCCAACCTCGCCCTCTTCCTCGGCCACGACGCCGTCGGCCTGTCCAAGGGCACGGCGGTGCGGATCTGCCTCGCGTCCGCGGGGCTCTGGTGGGCGGGCTTCACGATCGTGCCGCTGCTGCGGCTGCGCGATCGTCTCGACGGGGCGGCCGGGGCGGTCACCACGGCCGGGGCCGTCAGCACCCGGGCCGGATCCTGGGGGCTGCGCCAGGGCTGGCGCCAGCTCGCCGACACCGTCCGGGACATGCGCCGCTACCCGCTCACGCTCGGCTTCCTGCTGGCCTACCTCATCTACAACGACGGCATCCAGACGGTGATCTCCCAGGCCTCCGTCTACGGCTCCGAGGAACTGGACCTGGACCAGACCACGCTGATCGGCGCGATCCTGCTGGTGCAGGTGCTGGCCGTCTTCGGCGCCCTGCTGCTCGGCCGGCTCGCCGCGCGGTACGGGACGCACCGCACCGTGCTCGGCTCGCTGGTCGCCTGGACGATCACCCTGGCGGCCGGCTTCTTCCTGCCCGCCGGCCGGCCGGTGGGCTTCTTCCTCCTGGCCGCGGCCATCGGCATGGTGCTGGGCGGCAGCCAGGCACTGTCGCGCTCGCTCTTCTCCCACCTCGTGCCGCGCGGCAAGGAGGCCGAGTACTACTCGGTGTACGAGGTGAGCGACCGCGGGACGAGCTGGCTCGGGCCGCTACTGTTCGGGCTGACGTACCAGCTCAGCGGCAGCTACCGGGAAGCGATCATCTCGCTGGTGGTCTTCTTCGCGATCGGCTTCGTCCTGCTGCTGCGGGTGCCGATGCGACGGGCGGTGGCGGCCGCGGGCAATCCGGTCCCCGAGACGATTTAGCCCCTCGGAGTGCGACGCGGTAGTGTACGCCGTTGGTTCGACGGATGGACCGTTACTGCGCGCTAAAGATATCAGAACGCAGGGTGACATCTTTCGCGAGATGTGACAAAACGGGCGCCGATGGGTACAAAAAGGGGCGGCACGACGGGCGACGCACCTCCCGATACGGGAATCTTCACCGCCGACCGGACGTTGACCGGATGACGACGACAGCGACACCTGTCCTGTGGGCGACACAGCCCGGGAGGCACGATTCATGAGTGAGCGAGCTCTCCGCGGCACGCGACTCGGGGCGACGAGCTACGAGACCGACCGCGGCATCGATCTGGCACCTCGCCAGACCGTTGAGTACGCATGCCGGAACGGCCATCGATTCGAGATGCCGTTCTCGGTGGAGGCCGAGATTCCGCCGGAGTGGGAGTGCCGGGCCTGTGGCCAGGTGGCACTTCTGGTCGACGGAGAGAGCCCGGAGGAGAAGACGAGCAAGCCCGCGCGTACGCACTGGGACATGCTCATGGAGCGGCGTACGGTCGAGGAGCTGGAGGAAGTTCTGGCCGAACGGCTGGCCGTCCTGCGCTCCGGCGCGATGAACATCGCCGTTCATCCGCGCGACAACCGCAAGACCGCCTGACAGAAGGTAGCGGGCCCGTGAGGGGCGGGCCCGGTCCGACGTGCGCCCCGGCGAACGTGGCCTCAGTGCCGCGTCCCGGGGTTTTCGTTGTCCTCGCCCGGTCCCCGGTCCACCACCTCGCCCTGGATGACCTTGCCGTCCGGGCGGTGGATGCGGATCTGCGTCTCCGCGTCGCGGGCCTGCCGGAAGAGGTCGCCGAGCGAACCCTGCTCCTGGGGGTGGGCGGCCACCCTGCGTTCCAGCGCGCGCCCGCCGAGACGCGTCAGCAACGAGCGGGTCGGCGGGAAGAGGAAGAGCAGACCGGCCACGTCCGAGATCAGGCCGGGCACCATCAGCAGCAGGCCGCCGGTCAGCAGCGCGCCCGCGCCGCCCTTGCCCTTGCCGCCCCTGGTGTCCTCGCCGGCCCGGTGGCCGGCCTCGTTCCCCTCCTGGCCGGGCGGCGTCGCCGCGCGCACCGCCTCGCTCAGCGACCGCCAGGCGCTGCGGCCCGCGTTGCGTATCGCCAGGCCGCCCAGGACCAGGCCCGCGACGAGCAGCAGCAGGACGGTCAGACCGCCGGCCGCCCTGCCCACCAGGATCAGCAGCCAGATCTCCAGCAGGGCGTACACGGCCGCGGCCAGGGGAATCCAGCGCCGGCCGCGGGAGCGCCCCTGCTCTGTCTGCTGCTGCGGTCCACCGGACCCGTCCGGCGGCGGGGTGCTGATCGTCATAGGCCCCATTGTGCCTGGTCGCCGCCGAACGCCCCGAGCGCCCCGGTCAGCTCTTGCGCCGGGCCTCCGTGAACCGCCGCACGCGGGAGCCCACACCCCAGGCGGTGACCCGCCACAGGGCCTCCACCACGATGTCCCGGCTCATCTTGCTGTCGCCGCGCTCGCGCTCGACGAAGGTGATGGGCACCTCGACGACGTGGAAGCCGGCCTTCACCGCGCGCCAGGCGAGGTCGACCTGGAAGCAGTACCCCTGCGAGGCGACCTCGTCCATGCCGAGGCCGAGCAGCGTCTCCTTGCGGAAGGCCCGGTAGCCGCCGGTCACGTCGCGCAGCGGCACGTCGAGCAGGAAGCGCGAGTAGGTGCTGCCGCCGCGGGACAGGTACTCGCGGGACTTGGGCCAGTTGACCACCCGGCCGCCGGGGATCCAGCGCGAACCGAGCACGACGTCGGCGCCCTTGAGGGCGGTCAGCAGCCGCGGCAGCTCCTCGGGCTGGTGGGAACCGTCGGCGTCCATCTCGACCAGGACGCCGTAGCCCTGGTCGATGCCCCAGCGGAAGCCCGCGAGGTAGGCGGCGCCGAGGCCCTCCTTGCCCTTGCGGTGCAGCACGTGCACGTGGTCGTCGACGACGGCCAGCTCGTCCGCGAGCTTGCCCGTGCCGTCGGGGCTGTTGTCGTCGGCGACAAGGACGTGCGCCTCCGGTACGGCAGCCCGGACCCGGCTCACGATCGGCTTGATGTTGTCGGCCTCGTTGTACGTCGGAATGATCACGAGAACCGTGCCGAGCGGCCCGTAGGCGCTCCCCGGGGCCGTACCGCGGGTGACCCCACCGCCAACGCTCACTGCTGCTCCTCCATTTCCTTGCTGTCTCGCCTGCCCAGCACGAACGCCGCGACGCACGACAGGAGGCCAACCATAGCGAGCACCCATTCGGGAG
Source organism: Streptomyces sp. NPDC088354 (assembly GCF_044753585.1). NCBI lineage: Bacteria > Bacillati > Actinomycetota > Actinomycetes > Kitasatosporales > Streptomycetaceae > Streptomyces > Streptomyces sp. NPDC088354. The sequence continues at coordinate 72,777 of NZ_JBIVNJ010000003.1, forward strand.
CGTCGCCGACGCGGTCGGCCACGGTCAGCTCGTCCCTCAGCGGCAGCTGAGCGCTGAGCACGTCCTGCGTGAACTCCCGCGTCCGCTGCTCGATCCGGCCGTCGGGGGCGACCACGGCGGTGATGCCGCTCGTGGCGGCCGTGACGACGGCACGGCCGTGCTCCACCGCCCGCAGCTGCGACATGGCCAGCTGCTGCTCGGGCTGGCCGGTGCGGCCGTACGTCGCGTTGTTGGTCTGGATGATCAGCGCGCGGGCACCCGCGGCGACGGTGTCGTGCACGATGCCGTCGTAGGCGACCTCGAAGCAGATCACGTCGCCCAGCCGGGCCGGGCCGATCTGCAGCACCCCGCTGTGCTTGCCGGGGTAGAAGTCGCGCGGGATCTGGTCCAGGCGCTTGATGACCTTGGTGAGCTCCTGGCGGAACGGCACGTACTCGCCGAACGGCACCGGGTGCTGCTTGGTGTACGAGGCGCCGGGGCCGGTCATCGGGTCCCAGACGATGCCCTCGTTCTGCACATGGGTGGCGTCCGGGCCGTTGACCAGCGCGCCGACGAGCACCGGGACCCCGATGGCCTGGACGGCCCTGGTGATCAGCGCGTAGGCCTGGGGCTCGGCGAACGGGTCCATGTCGGAGGAGTTCTCCGGCCAGATCACCAGGTCCGGCTTGGGGGCCCGCCCCGCCTTGACGTCCGCGGCGAGCTTCAGCGTCGCCTCGACGTGGTTGTTGAGGATCTTCAGCGGCCGGCCGAGGAAGTCCAGGCCCGGCTGCTGGACGTTGCCCTGCACTATGGCGACCCGGACGGTGTCGTCGGCCTTGGTCGGGACCGGTACGGCCCAGCCCGCCGCGAAGACGGCGACCGCCGCAACGCCCGCCCCGGCCACCGGCAGGAAGCGCCGCCCGCCGAACACGACCGGGCCGGTGCGCAGCCGCCACACGGCGACGGCGGCCGCGGCGAGCAGGGAGCCGCACAGCGCCACGGCGAAGGTCACCAGCGGGGCCCCGCCGAGCGCCGCCAGGGGCGTGAACGGCGAGGAGGTGTTGGCGAACGCCAGCCGCCCCCACGGGAAGCCGCCGAACGGCAGGCGGTCCCGGGCGAGTTCCTCGGTGACCCACAGGCAGGCGCCCCACAGCGGCCAGGCCCGAAGCCGCGACGTCACGGCCAAGGCGGCGCCGAGCAGCGCGACGAAGGCGGCCTCGATCACCGACAGGCCGACGACGGCGTCGTAGCCGATCACCCGCAGCCACAGCAGCAGCCAGAGGAAGAACGGCAGGCCGAAGGCGAAGCCGAGCCAGGCGCCCTGACGGCCCGTACGGCCCCGGGTCAGCAGCGCGAGTCCCGCCACCGCGGCGATCGACAACGGCCACAGCCCGTACGGGGGGAAGGCCGCCGCGAGCCCCAGGCCGCACACGGCCGCGATCGCCGACCGCCGCGCGTGCCGGCGCACGGAGCGCCGCACGCGGGCCAGTCGCCCCGGGGCGGCGGCCGCCGCCGGGCGGGCCTCATCGGTCGTCGCCGTCGGCGCGGCGGTCGCCGTCGCGGCGTCGGAACGCGGTCGCACGTTCGCGGCCTTCCTGCAGGTGGGCACTGTGAGAAGTGACGGTACCCCGGATGGCGCCCGGCGCGGACCCCGGGCAGGCAAAGCGGGCGGCACGACGCGCCGACGTCCCGGTCCGCGGGGCAACGGCCCCGCGGAGGGGGACGGGAGAGGAGGGGGGGCTCGGGGCCCGGAGCGCCCTTCGGGCCGACCTGGGACCCGCTGGCTGCGGATCGGCGACAAGGCCGTTGTCTACTGGGCGTCCGGGCCCCTCCCGGTCACACCTGCCGGCCGGGCGAGCCCGTTCCGTACCGCGGACGCTGGACCTGGCTTCCAGGCGCGCGTGCCGTTGCGGCGCGACGCCCCGTGGCCCAGCGGCGGTCGCCGGACGCGTGGAGGCCTCCGGTCGGACGTCCGGTGGTGGACCCGGCCGAACCTACTCGCCCCCGACCGTCGCCTGTCAACAGCCGTTTGACCTGCGCGGATTGACCAAATCAGCAGGTCAAGCGCGGGCCGCGGACCGTGTCACGCCATGCCCAGGGAGAACCGTTCGGCCGCATCGCGCGGGGTCGCGTCACTCGTTCGGCCGGGCGAAGACGGTGCGACCGCCGACGACGGTGCGCAGGGCGGTGGGCAGCGGCAGGTCCGGGCTGAGGTCGGGCAGGCCCGGGGTGCCGGAGCGCGGGTCCGTGGACCAGTTGGCGACGCGGTCGTCCGGGGCCTGGACGACGAGGTCGCCGGCCCGCCAGACGACGTAGTCGGCGGGCGCGCCCGGGACGAGCACGCCCGCGTCGTCGCGGCCGGCGGCGCGCCACCCGCCCCGGGTGTGGGCGTTGAAGGCGCCCCGTGCCGAGATGCGGTGGTCCAGGGTCCGGTGGAACGCGGCGGCGCGGACCGTCCCCCAGGGGTCGAGCGGCGTGACGGGGCTGTCGGAGCCGAGCGCCAGCGGCACCCCGGCACGGGTCATCGCAGCGAAGGGGTTCAGCGTGCGGGCCCGGTCCGCGCCCAGGCGCCGGGCGTACATGCCGTCCTCGCCGCCCCACGCCGCGTCGAAGGCGGGCTGCACGGAGGCGACGAGCCCCAGTTCGGCGAAGGCGGCGATGGTGTCCCCGGTCATCATCTCGGCGTGCTCGACCCGGTGGCGCAGGGCGCGCACCCGGTCCAGACCGACGCGCCCGGCGGCCTCGCGCACGCCCTCGGCGACTGCGGCGACCGCGGCGTCCCCGATGGCGTGGAAGCCGGCCTGCACGCCCGCCGCGGTGCACAGCGCGACGTGCTCCGCAACGGCCGCGGCATCGAGGTACCCGGTCCCGCTGGTGCCGGGCGCGTCGGCGTACGGGGCGTGGAGGCAGGCGGTGCGGGAGCCGATCGAGCCGTCCACGAAGAGGTCGCCGCCCGCCCCGACGGCTCCCAGGTCGCGCAGGCGCTCCAGGTCCTTCTGGCCGGTGACGGCCTCGGCCCAGTAGCCGAGGACGTGCGGGCCCGGCTCGTCGGCCGCCAGGCGCAGCAGCGCGGTCAGGTCGTCCTCGGAGGAGATCTCGGGCCCCGCGCACTCGTGGACGGCCCCGATGCCGAGCGAGGCGGCGTGCGCGAGCGCGGCCCGCTGGGCGGCGGCCCGCTGCGCGGGGGTGACCGCGGCGTACGCGGCGCGGCGTACCGCGTGGTGCGCGTCGCGCGTGAGCGGCCCGGCGCCGTCGTGGCCGGCCAGCGCCTCGACGCCGGGCACCAGTGCCAGGAGAGCGGTGGTCACGGCCGCGGAGTGCACGTCCGCGCGGGTCAGGTACAGCGGGCGGCCACCGGTGGCGGCGTCGAGTTCGGCGCGGGTCGGCGGGCGCTGCTCGGGCCAGCGGGACTCGTCCCAGCCGTGGCCGAGCAGGACGCGGTGGCCGGGGTTGGCCCGAGCGTGGGCACCCACCCGGTCCAGTGCCTCGGCGAGCGTGCCGGCCCCGGCGAGGTCCAGGCCGGTGAGGGCCAGGCCGGTCGCGGTGGTGTGCACGTGCGCGTCGGTGAACGCCGGGGTGACCAGCGCGCCGGCGAGGTCGACGACCTCGTCGACGCCCTCCGCGAAGGAGTCCGCGGCGCCCTCGGAGCCGAGCCACGCGACCGTGCCGCCGTCGACCACCATGGCGGTGGCGAAGGGGTCGGCGGGGCTGTAGACGTTGCCGCCGCGCAGCAGCACGGTGCGGGGGGTGGTCGGCTCGTTCGTGGTGTGCGGCACTGGTTTTCGCCTCGCGGGGTGGTGCGGTGTGGGAGTGCTTCGGTGGGTCGGCCCTCAGACGCGTGGCGGCCGGGCCTCGTAGGGGGTGGAGAGCACGACCGTGGTCCGGGTGGAGACCCCGGCCAGGGTGCGGATCCGCGCCAGCAGGTGTTCCAGCTCGATCGGCGTGGCCACTCGGACCTTGAGGATGTAGTTCTCCTCGCCGGCCACGCTGTGGCAGGCCTCGATCTCCGGGACCTCGGCGAGCCGGTCGGCGATGTCGTCCGGGGCGCTGGGATCGAAGGGCTTGACGGAGATGAAGGCGGTCAGCGACAGACCCACCGCGTCGGGGTCGACGATCGCGGCGTACCCGCGGATCACCCCTCGCTGCTCCAGGCGGCGGACCCGCTGGTGCACGGCCGAGGTGGACAGGCCGGTGGCCTTGCCCAGGTCGGTGTAGCTCATGCGCCCGTCGGCCACGAGAAGTTCCACGATTTGCCGGTCCAGCTCCTCCACGACCCAAGAACCTACAGGGTCCATGGTCGTCCGGGACATCCGGCCCGGTTCTCCCAGGTCCGGCCCCGGACGGCTCGCATCACGGTCAAAGCTCGCGAAACATCTGTTTCCGGCAATCCGTGACGGGGAATCCGACCTGGTGCCGAACGTCCGCGGAGGTGATGACGGTGCCGGAACGTCATGGAGGGCCACCGGGCGACGACGGCAGGTCCGCCCCCCGGGACCCGCGGGAGGACGGGGGCGGCTCCCCCGAAACCGGCGAGCTGGACGAGTTGCTGCGCTACGAACGCGAGCACGGCGACCGGCCCGCGGTGCTGCGCATGCTCCGGGCACGCCGCGAACGGCTCCGCGACGAGTGCGCCGGGGACGACGAGCACGGCTGAGGCGGTGGGCCGGTCCCACCGCGATGCGCACCCGCACAGCGGGCAGGTGCCGTCGCTCGGATCGACCGGACCCGGTGCGGTGGTGAGGCCGAACGCCACGCCCCGGGCCCGCTCCACCGCGTCCCCGGCCGCGGACCGTGCGCTGCCGCTCGCCCGGCTCCGCACGCACGCGGACGACGGCGCGCGACTCCTGCGGGAAACCGACCGCGGACCGTGCGCGTCCCGGCTCACGTCGCGAACATCGCCCGGCCCGCACCACCCGGCACCGCCCCTGGCTCGGCCGTCGCACGAAGGCGGGCAACGCTGCCCGCCGACGGCCCGGCCGACGCTGGGCCGCTCCTGCTCGCACCCACCGCGGATTCGTGTCCGTCTTCGGCTCACGTCACGAACACCACCCGACCCGCACCCCTCGGCACCGCCCCTCGCGCGGGCGCGCTCGGGGACGACCGGGGTTAGGCGCACCTCCTTCGGGAAGCCGAACCACCGACGATTCCCCGAAAGGAGAAACCACATGGGCACCATCAGCGAATTCGTCGACGTCGACGTCCCGCTGCACACGGCGTACAACCAGTGGACGCAATTCGAGGAATTCCCCCAATTCATGGAGGGCGTGGAGCAGGTCACCCAGGTCGACGACCGACACAGTCACTGGGTCACCAATGTCGCGGGCTCCCGCCGGGAATTCGACACCGAGATCGTCGACCAGCTCCCCGACGAGCGCGTGGCATGGCGCACCCTGTCCGGCGACGTCAGGCAGCGCGGCGTCGTCACCTTCCAGCGGCTCGACCGGACGCACACCCGGGTCAACCTGGCCATGGAGGTCGAGACCTCGGGGCTCGCCGAGAAGGCCGCCGACGCGCTCGGGGTGCTGGACCGCCGCACCCGGGGCGACCTGCGGCGGTTCAAGAACTACATCGAGGAACGGGGCAGCGAGTCCGGCGGCTGGCGCGGCCGGGTAGCGCCGGGCGGGTGACGGTGCGACCGTGGCGCCATGACGGACCTGGACGCGGTGGCGGACGCGCTGTACGCGCTGGCGCCGGAGGACTTCACCGCCGCCCGCGACGAGCACGTCAGGAACGCCCGCCGGTCCGGGGACCGCGCCCTGGCCGCCCGGATCGCGGGACTGCGCCGGCCCTCGCTCGCGGCGTGGGCCGGGAACCTGCTCGTCCGTGAGCACGGCGACGAGGTCGCGGCCCTGCTCGGCCTCGGCGAGGCACTGCGGCGGGCCCACCGCGACCTCGACGGCGCGCAGCTGCGGGCGCTCGGCCGGCAGCAGCGGGCCCTCGTCGACGCCCTGGGCCAGCAGGCCGCCCGGCTCGCGGCCGACGCCGGGCGGCCACTGGCGGAGGCCGCGCTCGACGAGGTCCGCGGCACGCTGCACGCCGCCCTCGCCGACGCCGGCGCCGCGCGGGCCTGGGCGACCGGGCGCCTCGTGCGGCCCCTCAGCGGCACCGTCGACTTCGAGCAGGCCGTGGGGGGCGCTCCGCCGGGGGCGGTGGACGGGACGGCGGACGGGGACACCGTCGTTCCCCTGCGGTCCCGCCCGCACGACGCGGCCAGGCGCCGCCGCCGACTGGACGAGGCCCGTCGCCACGCCGAACGGGCCCGCAACGAGGCGCTGGCCCGCGACGCGGACCTCGCGGACGCCCGCACGGCACTGGACGCCGCGGCCGCCCGGCTCGGCGAGCTCGCCGAAGCCGCGCGGCGCGCGGAGGAGGACCGGCGGCGCGGCGCCGCCGACCACGAGCGGGCGCTCCGCCGGGTCGCGGACGCCGAGGAGTCGGCGCGGGCCGCCGCCGGCCAGGCGGACGCCGCCGCGACCCGGGTCGGCGAGCTCGCGGCGGACCTCGCCGGACCCGGCTCCGGCGGGTAGACGCATGAGCATGAGCAGCACTGCCGACGAGTCGCCGCCCCCGCCGGATCGGGCGGGTGGACGGGCGGCCACGACCACCCCGGACGGGAGCGCGCCACCGCTGCCAGCGGCGGCTCCGGAGCCCGGCAGGACCCTGGGGGTCGAGGAGGAGTTCCTGCTCGTGGACGCCGGCACCCGGCGGATCGCGGGGCTGGCCGGCGCCGTGATCGACCGGGCCCGCAGGACGCCCCCGCCCGCACCCGACGCGGTACTGCAGCGGGAGCTGTCCGCGGCGCAGATCGAGGCGGCCACGGGCGTGACGACGGACCTGCAGGAACTGGTCCGGCAACTCGACGGGGCACGGCGCACGCTGGCCGCCGCCGCGCGGGCCGAGGGCGGACGCCTGGTGTCGACGGGCCTGCCCGTGCTCGACGGGGCGGCGCCCGTGACCGGCGGTGAGCGGTTCACCGCGATCGCCCGGCTCTACGAGCACCAGGCGGCCTCCTACCTCGCCTGCGGCTGCCATGTGCACGTCGGGGTGGCGGACCCGGAGACGGCGGTCGCGGTGGTCAACTGGCTGCGGCCGTGGCTGCCCACGCTGCTCGCCCTGTCCGCGAACTCACCCTGGGACCGGGGCCGGGACTCGGGGTACGCGAGCTGGCGGGTCATGGATCAGGCGCGTTTCCCGGGCTCGGGGATACCGCCCCGCTTCGGCTCGGCGGCCGAGCACGCCGCGGAGGTGGCCCGGCTCGTCGAGTGCGGCGTTCTCGTGGACCCGCGGATGACCTTCTGGCTCGCCCGGCCGTCGCCGCACCTGCCGACGGTCGAGGTCCGGGTCGCGGACGCCCTCGGCACGACGTGGGAGACGGCCTTGCAGGCGGCCCTGACCCGGGCCCTCGTCGCGACCGCCCTCGCCGACCTCGCTGCCGGGCGCGAAGCGCCTCCCGTACCTCCGCAGCTCGCCTCCGCCGCCCTGTGGACCGCGGCCCGCTTCGGCCTCGACGGCCCGGCGGTCGACCCCGTGCGCGAGACCCGTGTGCCGGCCCGCGCCCTCCTCGACCGCCTCCTGGCACACCTGGCCCCCGCCCTGGAGGCCGCAGGCGACCTCCCCTTCGTCCGTGGCGCCCTCAGCGCCCTCCACCGGCACGGCACCGGTGCCGCCCGCCAGCGCGACGCCGGCACGCCGTCCGGGCCCACCGCCGCGGTCGACATGCTCGCCGCACAGACGGAGGGCGCGCTCCCGGCCGGTGGGTGAGCCGGCCGCCGTCCACCCGCATGGCCTCGGGTTTGTCCGGGTCCGGAGGGGAAAGCCGCTCCTCATGAGGCCCGTCCGGCCCGCCCCGGTGCGGGGGACACCGCGGCTCCGGGCCGCGAGCCCGTGATGTCGGCGTCCGCCCGCGCGGACCCGGGGAAGGGAGGCCCGTCATGCGCCCGGAGGTCCTGGGGATCTACCTGAACGACCATCTGGCGGGCTCCACCGCCGGCCAGCACCTCGCGCGGCATCTCGCCGAGCACCACCGCTCCTCGCCGTACGGCGGCGAACTGAGCCGCGTGGCGGACGAGATCGCGGAGGACCGGCAGGCTCTCCTCGACCTGATGGAGGCCCTGGACGTGCCGGCAAGGCGTCACAAGGTGTACGCCGGACGGCTGGCGGAGAAGGGCCGGCTGCTGAAGCTCAACGGGCGCCTGACGCGCCGTTCCGGGCTGAGCACGGTGATCGAACTGGAGACGCTCCGGCTCGGTATCGAGGGGAAAGCCCTGCTCTGGCGTACGCTGCTGTCGCTCACGCCGCACCGGGCCCTGGACGAGGCACAGCTGAAGGGCTTGCTGGAGCGGGCCCGTGAGCAGGCCGACACGGTGGAGGCCGTACGTCGTCACGCGGCCGTCGCCGCCTTCCGCTGATCGCCGAGGTGTGTGATGGCCCGACCCGGGGTGTGGTGGACGCTGCGGCATCCGCTCCGGGCCTGGCGCCGTTCGACGGGGCACCAGGTGATGCGCCAGGGCGGGGAACTGGAACTGCTGCACCGGGCCATGGGGTTCGCGGCGCTGGGCATGGTGACCCTGGTACCGCTGCTGATCGTGGTGGCGGCGGCCGTGCCGTTCCAGCAGGCCGGCTTCGCGCAGTGGATCGTGGACGGGATGGGCCTGTCGCCGACCCCGTCGGAGGCGGTGCGCAAGCTCTTCGCCGCGCCGCGCAAGGTGTTGAGCAGTACGAGCGTGCTGAGCCTGGTGTTGCTGGGGCTGTTCGGTCTGTCCTTCGCCGCCGCGGTCGAAGTGGGGTACCTGCGGATCTGGGAACTGCCGCCGGCGCCGTGGCACCAGTTGTGGCGCCGTGCGGTGTGGCTCGTGGCGCTGACCGCGTACCTGTTCGCGGAGGCGCAGAGCGGCACGGTGCTCAAGGAGGGCCTGCCGGCCGCGTTCGTGCGGGTGGCGCTGACGCTCGTACTGGGCGTCCTGTTCTTCTGGTGGGCTCAGCACTTCCTGCTGGCCGGGCGGATCGGCTGGGCGGCCCTGCTGCCGGGGGCCATTCTCACCGTGGCGGGTCTGGTGGGGCTGCGGATCTTCTCGTCCCTGGTGTTCGCGCCGCTGATCGTGACCAACGCCGTCTCCTACGGCTCGGTCGGCACGGTGCTGATCGTCCAGTCGTGGCTGATCGGCGTCGGGTACGTCGTCTTCGGGGCGTCTCTGTTGGGCCGGCACCTCTCCGCGACAAATGACAGGTTTTCTCCCCATTCCGGCGGGCAGGCGAAGGACGAGAACGAAGCTGCCGACGCCTCGGAAGGAGACCCCCATGGGCGCCGAGAAGAAGGCCAAGCACACCGGTCAGAAGATAAAAGGCCAGGTCGAGGAGACCGCGGGCAAGGCCACCGGCAATGACCGGTTGAAGATGAAGGGCAAGGCCGACCAGGTCAAGGGCGACGCGAAGCAGGTCGTCGAGAAGTCGAAGGACACCCTCGACCCGTGACGCGCCTGGCGACCGTACGGCGCCGTGGGGGGGGGGCGGCGCCGGCGCCCGCCGCCCCCCCCCCCCGCGGGGGGGGCCCCCCCCCCCCGCGGGCCCCGGCGCCCGGGGGCCGGGGGGCCCC